>JADHLJ010000218.1 GCA_016780745.1 Alphaproteobacteria bacterium
CGCGCCAGACCCGCACGCCACTATTCCGCGAGGATACCGGGCTGGCCAGCGCGATCCGTTCCTCCTTGATTCGCGAGGGGCGGCGTACCGGGCACAAGGTCGAGATCATCGAGATTGACGATACCGCCTCGGGCATCGACATCCATGGCGCCCTCGATTTCCATCTCGCCGAGGCCGCGTTGGAATTTTTCGAGCGCAATGGCGAATAGGCCCCCTCGGGAGACCTTGGAGGCAGCGAGGCGAGCGACGAAGAAGCGAGATTGGCCGCTGGCGTCGGAACTGTTTCTCGAACTCTCGCGCGCGCAACCCGAACAACCAAGCCATTGGAACAACCTGGCGCTGGCGCGCATTCACGGTGGCCACGGCGAGCCGACGTGTCCCCAGCGACGCGCCGTTTTGCTGTGTCCGGACAACGCCAACTACCTCAACAACCTGTCGGCGAGGGAGCGGGGCGACGCCAGGGCGCGCTTACTTGAACGGCTTCTTGTCATCCGACCGGACCATGCGCGCGCCAGGGCGGACCAGGCTTTCTATCTCCTTCAGGCGGGGCACGCCGACGCGGCACTGCGCGCGGCGCGGGTGGCGCATGTCGTCGCGCCCGAGCTGTCGGAAAACCTTGGTCGCGCGGCTCAGGCCCAACTGGCCGCCGGCGATGTGGACGGCGGGGCCAACTTCTTTCGACGCTACTCGGTCCTGGACCCCGACGATCGTCTCGGGGTGAGGCGGGACCTCGCGCGCGTTGGCGCCCTGGATACCGATCAGGCAATGTCTCCGGCCTTCGTGGCCGGGGTGTTTGACGGCTATTCCGAGCGGTTTGACGAGCATCTGACCGGCACGCTCGGATATGTGGGGCCGCGGGTGCTTGGCGGCATGCTCGATACGCTGTCGATCCAGCCGGCGGGCCGGGCGGTCGATCTTGGTTGTGGAAGCGGGCTCTCGGGGATTGAGCTGCGTCGGTTCGCGGATCACCTCGTCGGTGTCGATCTATCCGAGCGTATGTTGGAGCGCGCGGGCGAACGTGGCCTCTATGATGCGCTTCATAAAGCCGAGGTCGTCTCCTGGTTGGAGGAGAGTTCCGGTGGTTTCGGGATCGCGATGGCGGCGGATGTAACCTCCTATCTCGGGGATCTGGCGCCGTTCCTCGGGGCCGTATCCAGAGCGCTTCTTCCCAACGGAATACTCGCGATGACCGTACATGAACGAAGCGCCAGTGGGTTCGGCATCGCCGTTGGTGACACCTATAGTCACTCCTTCGAGCATGTTGAAACCGCGGCCCGCGCGGCTGGCCTACGGATCATGGCAATCGAGCGCGGGGCCATGCGCATGGAACAAAAGCAGCCGCTGCCGACGATGTTCCTGGTGCTTGGGAAATCGTGATCCCCGTTTGACGCGCGGCGCTGGTCTTGCGAAAACCGATGACCCGGACGGAGAAGGACGATGGAGCTCAAATTCGACTCGCGCACCGATATGGTGAACGCCTTCGCGACACCGTTCTTTCTGTTTCAGCTTGATGATTCCGAAAGACTGAATGCCGCCTTGAAGGCCTTGATACTGGACAAGGAGCGCTCCAATCCGGGCGTGCGGCGTAGCAATATCGGCGGCTGGCATTCCGAGGATGATTTGTTCTCGTGGAATGACCGCGCCATCGATGCCCTCCGCCAGGCGGCCTTGGGGGCGGTGCAGGCCGTGGTGCCGCTGATGATCGGCGGCGATTGCGATTTTCAGGTCACGCTGGCGGGCTGGGCAAACGTGTCGCGCACGGGCGCCTATAACAAGCGCCACACCCATCCGGGATGTCAGGTCTCGGCGGTTTATTATGTCGAGGCGGGGAGCCCACCGACCGAGGACGCGCCGGAGAGCGGCACTTTCGAGTTCATCGATCCACGACCCCATGCCGAAATGTCGGCGCTGCCGGGCGAGGCAATCGGGCGACCGATGACGATCCAGCCGCTGAACGGCCGGATGATCCTGTTCCCGAGCTGGCTCTATCATCAGGTGAACCCGTATCTCGGCGAGGCCGAGCGGATTTCGATCTCATTCAACGCCCATGTCTCGAATCTGGTCCGATCATGAGCGACACCTCGGTTTTCACCGACGACTTCAAGACCGATCCCTATTGGTGGGAGGCCGCGCGGCCTGATCATGAGGAAGAACGCGCGTTGCCCGAGGCCTGTGATGTGCTGGTCATCGGCAGCGGCTTCGCCGGTCTATCGGCGGCGCTGGAGTTGAAGCGAAACGGGGTGGATGTCTGCGTCGTCGATGCCGAGGCGCTGGGCTGGGGCGCGAGTTCCCGCAATGGCGGGCATGTTTCGGGCGGCGTGAATATCGGTAAATCCAGCGGCCTGCCGGCCAAGCAGATCAACGCGATGATCGAGGAGGCCGCGGAGTCCTATCAGCATCTCGAAGATGTCATCGAGCGTGAGAACATCGACTGTTTCTACCGCCGCTCGGGCCGCTTTGTCGGCGCGCATTGCCCCAGCGCCTACGCAAAGCTGGAACGTCGGGTCGATGAGCTGAACGCCCATGTCGATTCCGGCGCCGAGATGATCCCGCGCGAGCGTCAGCGCGAGGAGTTGAACACGGATTTCTATTATGGCGGCATGACGGTAGAGCTATCCGGCTGTCTGCATCCCGCGCTCTATCACCGGGGCCTGCTCAACGCCTGCCGCGCCGCCGAGGTGACCTTGTGTCCGCGCACCCGGGCGGGATACATCGCCGGTAACGAAGACAACTTCACCGTCGATACCTCCCGGGGGCGGATCCGCGCGAAGCAGGTCGTCGTCGCCACCAATGGCTATACCGGTGAGGCGACTCCCTGGCATCAACAGCGCGTTGTGCCCGTCTCGAGCTATATCATCGCCACCGAGGAACTAGGCGAGCAGCGCGTGCGCGAGCTGTTCCCGAACCTCAAGGTCGTCGGCGACACCAAGCGGGTCTTGTACTATTTCCGGCCTTCGCCGGACCTGAAGCGCGTGATTTTCGGCGGTCGGGCGAGCTTCGCCGCCAAGTCGGCCCTGGAGACCGCGCCGCGTCTGCACGACTTCATGTGCAACGTTTTCCCCCAATTGAAGGGCGTGCGGATCACCCATGGCTGGACCGGCAATGTTGCTTTCACCTATGACCGGGTGCCGCATATGGGCACCCAAAGCGGCATGCATTACTGTCTTGGTTGCAATGGCAGTGGCGTGGTGATGATGAGCCATCTCGGCCACCGCACGGCGCTCAAGATCCTGGGCCAGACCAACCGGGCCAGCGCCTTCGAGGCGGTCGAGCTGCCGTCGATCCCGTTCTATGGCGGCAATCCCTGGTTCCTGCCGATGGTTGGCGGCTATTATCAGCTGCGGGACTGGATTGACCGGAGATTCGCCGTCTAATGCCACGGTGAACGAGGAGAGCAGGGGATGATCGACAACCAACGCGCGCTCTTCGATATTCCGGACGATATCGCCTATCTCAATTGCGCCTATCTCTCGCCGTTGATGCATTCGGTCGTGGAGGCGGGGCGCCGGGGGCTGGAGCGCAAGGCGCGGCCCTGGGAGATCGGCGGCGATGATTTCTGGCGAGAGTCGAACCGGGCGCGGGCGCTGTTCGCTGGCCTGATCAATGCCGATGCCGAGGGTGTCGCATTGGTTCCCTCGGCGAGCTACGGCATGGCGACGGCGGCGCGAAACCTGCCGTTGGAGGCGGGGCAAACCGTCATACTGCTGGAGGAACAGTTCCCGTCGAACGTGGTTCATTGGGTTGAACTGGCGGAGGAGAAGGGCGCCGAAGTGATCCGGATCGCACGGCCCGCGGATAGTGACTGGACCCCGCGAATTCTTGAGGCGATCGACGCGCGGTCCGGCATCGTCGCCCTGCCGAATTGTCACTGGACGGACGGCACGTTGGTCGATCTTGTCGCCGTCGGCGCGCGTTGCCGAGAGGTCGGGGCGGCGTTGGCCCTGGACATCACCCAGAGCATCGGCGCGATGGGTTTCGACGTGGCGGAAGTGCAACCCGATTTCCTGGTCGCGGCGGGGTACAAGTGGCTGATGGCGCCCTATTCCATTGGCTTCATGTGGATGGCGCCAAGATATCGCGAGGGCAAGGCGCTGGAAGTCGGCTTCATCGCTCGGGCCACCCATCCGTTGTTCAAGAACCAGGTGGCGCGGGACATGCCCTTCACCCTTGGCGCCCATCGTTTTGACGTCGGCGAGGCGGCGAATTTCACGCTAGTGCCGGCGGCTTGCGCGGCAATGGAGCAATTGACGGCCTGGGGGCCGGCGGCGATCCAGGAGACCTTGGCGACCTATACCGCGCCAATCGCCGCTTGGGCGCGAGAGCACGGATTGCGCGTCGCCGAGGACCATTTGCGCGCTGGCCACTTCGTCGGCATCCGGTTTCCGGGCGGTTTACCGGAAGGGGCGGTGGAAAAGCTCGAGGCGCGTGATGTCTATGTCAGCAAGCGGGGCGATTCCCTGCGCGTCACTCCGCATCTGCACAACACCGAGGTCGATCGCGACCGTCTGCTGGATGGTCTCGTGCATCTGCTCGAAGAGTCAAAAAGGAAAGTAGCATGAGCGCACAACGTCGCGTGTTGATTACCGGCGCCGCGAGCGGTATCGGCGCCGCCTTGGCGCGCCGGATCGCCGGCTCGGATGTGGCGATGCTCATCCATACCCGCCGCAACCGGGAGGGCATCGACAAGGTCGCCGACGAGGCCCGCGCCGCCGGCGCCAAGGTCGCGGTCGAGTTGGTTGATCTGGAAGCGGCGGGCACTGGCCGGGCCCTGGTGGCGCGGGCGGTCGAGGCGATGGGCGGCCTTGATGTCGTGGTCGCCAATGCCGGCTATGCCTTGCGCAAATCCGCCATCGAGGCCGGCGACGATGCTTTCGAGGCGGCGCATGGCGCGATCTCCCGCGGTTTTTACGAGATGGCGACATCGGCGGTTCCGCATCTGCGGCAATCCTCGGCGGGCCGTATCATCGCCGTTAGCGCCTTTGGCCCGCATGTTTGGCGCACCCAAGTGCCGAGCTTCGCCGTGACCTCGGCGGCCAAGGCATCGATGGAGACCATGGCCAAGTCGCTGGCGCTGGATCTCGCGCCGGAGGGGATCACGGTGAACGTGGTCGCGCCCGGCTTTATCGAGAAGGACGCGGGCGCGCATTTCGCGGTGCCGCCGGAAGCCGCCGCCGCGATCAATCAACAGATCCCCATGGGCCGCAAGGGTAGCCAGGACGAGGTCGCGGCGGTGATCGACTTCATCGCCTCGCCCGAGGCATCCTACGTCACCGGACAGGTGATCCACGTCAATGGCGGCCTGGTCTAGGCGCGCGACGACACTCGGAGAAATGTCATGAGCACGGACACGGAAACCTTTTTGGGTCGCTGTACCTGCGGCGAGGTCAAATATCGGATGACTTCGAAACCGCTTTTCGTTCATTGCTGTCATTGCCGGTGGTGCCAGCGCGAAAGCGGTGGCGCGTTTGCCATCAACGCCATGATCGAGGCGGATCGTGTCGCGCTGCTCGAGGGCGAGCCGGAGGCGATCCTGGTCCCAACGCCAAGCGGCGGAGGACAGAAGGTTTTTCGCTGTCCGAGCTGTCGGGTATCGCTTTGGAGCAACTATCTGCGAGCCGGCGAACTGGTGCGGTTTGTCCGCGTCGGCACCCTGGAAGAGCCCGACCGCCTGCCGCCGGATATCCACATCCACACGGTCTCCAAACAGCCCTGGATCACGCTTCCCGACGACGTGCTGGTGATGGAGAACTACTACGACAACAAAGACCATTGGCCGGCGGAGTCGCTGGAACGTCTCAAACAGCTCGCGGGGTAGGCGAGCGTGATCGGTCAATTTTATCCGAATTCCCAGCGAAGGCTGGGACCCATGCCGCTGAGCTGTCAGCGTGGGTGGGTGGTGAATCACGACGCGTAACCCTTCTCACGCGCCAAAAGCCGGTCACGCGGCACGTCTCGGGGAATGGGCCCCTGCTTTCGCTGGGGATGCGGTCGTGGGGCCTGAGGACATCCAAACCGATCCTCTTCCCCCAAATCATCACACCCTCGCGCCACATGTGGCTGGTCAGCCGAGCCCGCATTTGAAAAACTAGTGCCCGGTAATCAAGCGCCGAGGGGAATGCCGATGGCCAGGGCGAAGAAATCCAACCGCGAAGCCACGCTCGACAACCTGCGCAATGAAGCGCTGAAGATCCGGCGCAATGTCTGGCGGGCGCTGCGGGCGGCGGGCTCGGGCCATATGGGCGGCTCGCTATCGGCGGCGGAGTTTTTGGCGGCGCTGTATTTCCACCACCTCAAGATCCGTCCGGACGAGCCGGATTGGCCGGATCGCGATCGTTTCATTCTGTCCAAGGGTCACGCCAACGCGGCGCTCGGCGCGGTGTTGGCCCAGGCCGGCTTCATCGAGGACGCGGTGCTGGACCAGTTCTATGCCTATGAATCGCTGTTCGGCATGCATCCGGACATCAAGATGGCCGGCGTCGAGATGAGCACCGGCGGCCTTGGGCATGGTCTGTCGATCGGCCTCGGCATGGCGCTCGGGGCGCGGCTCCAGAAGAAGAAGTTCCGGACCATCGTGATGATCGGCGACGGCGAGTTGCAGGAAGGCTCGAACTGGGAAGCGGCGATGGCGGCGGCGCACCAGAAGGCTTCCAACCTCACCGCGATCCTCGACTACAACAAGGTCCAGCAAAGTGGCCATGTCTCGGACATGTTGGCGCTGGAGCCGATGGCGAGTAAGTGGAGCGCCTTTGGCTGGGCGGTGCGCGAGGTCGACGGCCATGACATGGACCAGGTGGTCGGCGCCCTCGACGCCTTGCCTTACGAGAAGGACAAGCCGTCGATGATCATTGCCCATACGGTCAAGGGTAAGGGCGTCAGCTTTTCCGAGGACACCCATCTCTGGCACAACAACATGGTGCCGGACGATGTCTATGAGAAAGCCCTGGCCGAGTTGGGAGAACCGGTATGAGCGCGGCGAGCACGACCCCGGCCTGGGTGGAAAAGGTTCAGAACCAGTCACGCCTGTCCTTCGGGCTCGCGGTCACCGACATGGCGGCGCGGGACGACAAGGTCGTCGCCGTCTCCGCCGACACGCTGGATCTGATCGGTCTGCGCGAGATGGTCGCGGCGGCGCCGGATCGGGTGATCGAGGCCGGCATCGCCGAGCAGAACGCCATGGGCGTCGCCAGCGGCATGGCGACGACGGGCATGCGACCCTATCTCTGCGGCTACGCCCCGTTCATCACCGCGCGCTCGATGGAGCAGCTGCGTAACGATGTCGCCTACGCCAAGCAACGGGTAGTGATCGGGGCCGCATGTTCCGGCATCGTGCTGGGTGTCTCCGGCGGCACCCATCACGCGCTGGAAGACATAGCGCTGATGCGCAGCCTGCCGAACATGACGGTTCTGGTGCCCGCCGACGCGCATGAGGCCTGGCACCTGACCCAGGCGACCGAGAACCTGGATGGCCCGTCCTATATTCGCCTCGGCGGCAAGATGGACGAGCCGCCGGTGACCGCGGTTGACGCGAGCCCGGTGATCGGCAAGGCCACGACCCTGCGGCGCGGTACCGATATCGCGGTGATCGCCTGCGGCGTGCTGGTCGTCGAGGCTCTGGCGGCGGCGGATGAGCTGGCCGGCGAGGGGATCGGGGTGCGGGTCATCAACATGCACACGATCAAGCCGCTGGATCGCGACACGGTGCTGGCGGCGGCGGCGGAGACCCGGGGGATCGTCACGGCGGAGGAGCACCATCTGACCGGTGGCCTCGGCGGCGCGGTGGCGGAATTGGTTGCCGAGGAACACCCGACGCGCATGCGCTTTGTCGGCATGCCGGATGAGTTCGCCATCGTCGGCCCGACCCCCAAGGTGAGGGAACGCTACGGCATGAGTGCGGCCAATATCATGGCCAAATGCCGTGAACTGATGAGCTAGGAGGGTACGAGATGACCGATGCAGGACCCACGGGATCAGCGCATATCGAGCCTTTGCCCCTCGATGCGCTGGCGGAGGTGGAGGATGTGATCTCCGTCGCCCGCCAGGCCAGCGGCTATGTGCCGACAAGCATGCGGATCATGGCCCATAAGCCTGACATTCTGCGCGCCTTCGGCGGCCTGATCGGCGCGATCATGCGCACCGAAACAGAATTGCCGATGCAGATGAAGTGGTTGGTCGCTCATGCCGTTAGCACTTCGGCGGGCTGCGTCTATTGTCAGGCGCATACCGCGGCCAATGGGGGCAAGAAAGGCCTCGCGGTCGAGAAATCCCAGGAGATCCTGAACTATCGCGACAGCCCCTTGTTCAGTGACGCCGAGCGTGCGGTGATTGAGTTCGGTCTCGCCGCCGGCGAGGTGCCG
>JADHLJ010000219.1 GCA_016780745.1 Alphaproteobacteria bacterium
GGATCGATCCCGGCATAGACCGCGGCGGTCTCGTTATGCCCGGTCACGCGGATCGCATAGCCCCAGCGCGTGCGCCAGATGAACACCCAGACCAGAACACAGCAAATCAGCGCCAGCACGAAGGACAGGTTGAGCGGCGAACGCGCGGTCTCGATGCCAAGCGCGCCGAGAACCTCGTGCATGAAGGGCAGCCACGCCTCGGGCGTGAACTCCCGGGTCTCCGGCGACATCTGGCCCGGCTGAATCATCACATTCACCAGCAGATAAACCATCACGGCGGAGGCGATGAAGTTGAACATGATGGTCGTGATCACGATATGGCTGCCGCGATAGGCCTGCAGATAGGCCGGTACGGCGGCCCAAGCGCCACCAAACAAGGCGCCACCGAGAATGGCGATCGGCAGGATCGCGATCAGCGGCAGGGAGGAGTCAAACGCCAGACAGGCGAGCCCGACACCGAGGCCGCCGATATAGGCTTGCCCCTCGCCGCCAATATTGAAAAGACCCGCATGAAACGCAATCGCCACCGCCAAGCCTGTAAAGATGAAGTTTGTCGTGTAATAGAGCGTGTATCCAATGCCTTCCTCATATCCGAAGGCACCGCGCAGCATGATGGTAAGCGCGTCGATCGGGTTCTCGCCGACCACCAGGATTACCAACCCTGACACGACAAAAGCGGCCGCGATGTTGATCACCGGGATCAGGCCAATATCGACCCAACGCGGAATCTGGCCGGGAGCGCTCATGCGGCCGCCTCGTCATTCGCGACATTGGCCATCAGCAATCCGATGGTTCGCTCATCCGCCTCGGCGGCATCCAGGGTTCCGACGATCCGGCCCGCGGACATCACGATGATCCGGTCCGCCAGCGAGAGGATCTCGTCCAGTTCGACCGATACAAGCAACACCCCGGCGCCCGCGTCTCGCATCTCGATCAGGCTGGCATGAATAAATTCAATGGCACCGATGTCCACGCCACGGGTCGGTTGCCCTACCAGAAGCAAGTGTGGCTTTGCCTCGATTTCCCGGGCAAGCACGATCTTCTGCTGATTTCCGCCGGAGAAGTTCGCCGATTTCAAGTTTGGATCACCGGGTCTGACATCAAAATTCTTCATCTTGCCGACACAGTCGTCGAGGATTGATCCGGCATTCATGAGGGGGCCGGTGTTGAATTTCGCGGCGTCGTGATAGCCGAGAATACTGCTTTCCCGAGCCTCGAACGGCATGACCAGGCCCATCCGATGGCGGTCCTCGGGAACATGGGCGATGCCTCGCTCCCGCAGGTGCTTCGGGTTGCTTGGTTGACCTGGGGTGATCTCGGGCCCGCCGGCGATTTGGATCACCCCCTCGGTTGGCGTCCGAATGCCGGCCAGGGCTTCCAAAAGCTCGCTCTGACCATTGCCGGATACGCCGGCGACACCGACGATCTCGCCGGCCCGGATCTCAAGGCTCGCGTCGACGACCCGGTTGACGCCGGCGGCGTCCCGGATCGTCAGGTTCGAAACCGTGATCACGGGCTCACCTGGGCGCGTGGGCTTCTTATCGACCCTTAGCAAGACCTTGCGGCCAACCATCAACTCGGCGAGTTCCTCGGGATTGGTTTCGGCCGTTGCGCGATGCGCGACCATCTCGCCGCCCCGCATCACCGAGACCGTGTCGGTGATCGCCATGATCTCGCGCAGCTTGTGGGTGATCAGTAGGACCGTCACGCCCTGAGTCCGCAGGGCATCGAGGATTTCGAACAAGCGGTCGGTTTCCGTTGGCGTCAACACACCTGTCGGCTCGTCGAGGATGAGAATCCGCGCGCCCTTGACCAGGGCTTTCAATATCTCAACCCTTTGGCGCGCGCCGACCGGCAGATCCGATATCAATGCATCGGGATCAACATCGAGATCGTAATCCCGTGACATCTCGACGAGGCGGTTTCGTATCGTCGCCGCGCCCTCGGCCAGAAGCATACCGCCCTCGCCGCCCAGCATGACGTTTTCCAGCACGCTGAAGGTCTCGACCAGCATGAAATGCTGATGCACCATCCCGATGCCGACGGCGATGGCATCGTGGCTGTCCCGAATGACCCGGGCGGCGCCATCCATGAGAATCTCGCCGCTATCGGCCTGATAGAAGCCATAGAGGATAGACATCAGGGTCGACTTGCCGGCCCCGTTCTCGCCGATGACGCCGTGTATCGTGCCCGGCATGACCTTGAGCGAGACGTCCTTGTTGGCATGAACCGGTCCGAATCGCTTGTTGATCCGGACCAGTTCAATCGCCGCGTCGCTCACCGCCCGTTATCCAGGGCAGTTGCTGTCGGCCATGTAGTCGTGCACCTTGATCGAGCCGTCGAGAATACCCTTCTCGGCCTTGGCGACCGCGGCTTTCATTTCGGCGTTGACGAGGCCGGCATTGTGTTCGTCCAGGGCCCAACCGACACCGTTTTCGGCGAGACCGAGAACCTGAATGCCCGGCTTGAAGCTGCCTTCCTTGGCGGATTTGAAGACGTTGTAGGCCGCCACGTCGACCCGTTTGAGCATCGAGGTCAGCATGGTGCCGGGATGCAGGTGGTTCTGATTGGAGTCCACCCCGATGGCGAGCTTGCCGCTATCCTTGGCGGCCTGATAGACGCCGACCCCGGTGCCGCCCGCCGCGGCGTAAACCACGTCGGCCCCACGATCGAACTGGCTCTTGGCCAGTTCGGCGCCCTTGGCCGGATCATTCCACGCCGAGGGGGTGGAGCCGGTCATGTTCTGGTAGACCTCGCCAGAGCCGTTCTGCCATTTCACGCCCTGGGCATAACCGCAAGCAAAGCGGCGGATCAATGGGATATCCATGCCGCCGACGAACCCGACCTTTCCGGAACTAGACGCGGCCGCGGCAAGCACGCCGACCAGGAACGAGCCTTCCTGCTCCTTGAAGACAATGGACTGGACATTCGGCAGATCAACCACCATGTCGATGATCGCGAACCGGGTGTTCGGAAATTCCTTTGCGACTTTCTCGATCGCCGGCGCCTGGGCGAAGCCGACGCCGAGAACCGGATCGGCGCCCCGCTGGGCCATCCGCCGGATCGCCTGCTCGCGCTGGGTGGCGTTGGTCACCTCGAATTCGCGGTATTTGACACCGCTTTCCTTGGCGAACTTCTCGACGCCGTTATAGACGCCCTGGTTGAAGCTTTTGTCGAACTTACCACCCATGTCGAAGACAACGGCGGGCTTGAATTCGGCCGCCTGGGCAGTGCCGACCGCGAAGACCGCGGCGGCGGCGATGAGCCAGCGCTTCATGATTGAATCCCCTTTAAATGGTCCTGTGTTCATTGCCGGTCGCGAACCGGGTTGGCAAAAAGTCTAACAGCACCACCGTGGGCGTCCATCGAAAGCTTGTGTGCCACGAATTTCTGGCTGAGTTTAATCGCTTCCCTCGGGGATCGTCCGGGATGTGGAGTCGACTCTCGACGCGTGAAGCCATATATTTCGAAGTGATCCTATCTCGAACCACAACATGTAGTCGCTCATGGCTCTCGAACGTGAATGGTCGGAAACACCAGCGACGCCGCGATTGAGGCGTCTACCCGAGGGCTTGGTCAATCGGATCGCCGCCGGCGAGGTGATTGAGCGTCCGGCCAGTGCCGTGAAGGAGCTGGTCGAGAACGCCATCGACGCCGGCGCCTCGCGAATCGACATCCTGATGCGCGAAGGTGGCCGGGTTCTGATCTCCGTCACCGATGACGGCCACGGTATGTCGGGGGATGACCTCGTGCTCGCGGTCGAGCGCCACGCTACCTCTAAACTGCCGGACGACGATCTCTGGCATATCCGAACCCTGGGCTTCCGGGGCGAGGCCTTGCCGTCGATCGGCTCGGTAAGCCGGATGACCATCACCTCGCGGCAAACCAGCGAGGATGGCGTGATCGCCGATGAGGCTTGGGAGATCGCCGTCGAGGGCGGCATCGTCAAGGCGCCGACACCGGCGGCGATCAATCACGGCACGCGGGTTGAGATCCGTGACTTGTTTTTCGCCACACCGGCGCGGCTGAAATTCCTTAAAACTCCGCGCACCGAATTCAATCACGCCGTCGAGGTGGTCGAGCGATTGGCGATGGCGCACCCGGATATCGGCTTCACCTTGGGTGACGGCAATCGGACGCCGGTCCGCCTGGGCGCGGCGCAGGGCGACTTGCTCGATGCCCGGCTCGCGCGGCTTGGCTCGGTGATGGGGCGGGAATTCGAGGATAACGCGTTGCCCATCGACGCCGAGCGCGAGGGTTTTCACCTCGGCGGCTATATCGGCCTGCCGACCATGAACCGCCGGACTTCCAGCCATCAATTCCTGTTCGTGAATGGCCGCCCGGTGCGGGACAAGCTGCTGTATGGCGCGGTCCGCGGCGCTTACTCCGATTTCGTCGCCCATGATCGGCACGCGATGGTGGCGCTGTTTCTCGAGGCGCCGGAGGAGGCGGTCGACGTCAATGTGCACCCCGCCAAGACCGAGGTTCGGTTTCGCGAGCCGGGTCTCGTCAGGGGCTTGATTGTCGGGGCGCTCAAGCACGCCCTGGCCGAGGCCGGACATCGGGCGTCGAACACCGTGTCGACAGATGCTCTCGGCGCGCTGGGTCGCTCCATCGCCGACGGGCCGGGCCTACCAATGGGTGGTCGACCCGGCGGGGCTTGGCCGTCCTATCAAGGCGGCGGGTATCCGACCGGTGGACGGATCTCCAGCGGTCTTTCGGAAACCAATTTCGCCTATCAAGCACCCGAGGCCGGCGCGCGTTTCGGCTACGAGGCGGCGCCCCAGGCGCGGACCGTTGACGCGTACGATGACCCGTCCGCGGGCGAAACCATGCCAGGCCCGGATCAGACATCCCATCCACTCGGCGCCGCCCGGGCGCAACTGCACGCGACTTATGTGGTGGCCCAGACCGAGGACGGCATCGTCATCGTCGACCAGCACGCCGCCCATGAGCGGCTGGTCTATGAGCGGATGAAGAAGGCGTTGGCCGAGGGCGGTATCAAGCGCCAGTTGCTCTTGATCCCCGAGGTTGTCGAGCTAGAGGAAGGCGCGGTGACACGGCTGGCCGAGCGGGCCGCGGAGTTCGAGGCGCTGGGCTTGGTGCTTGAGGCGTTTGGGCCCGGCGCGGTGGTGGTGCGCGAAGTGCCGGCGATGATCGGCGAGGCCGATGTCCAAGGGCTGGTTCGCGATCTCGCCGAGGATCTGGTGGAAATCGGCACCGCCTTGGCGCTGGAAGACAAGCTCGGACATATCTGCGGCACGCTCGCCTGTCATGGCTCGGTCCGCGCCGGGCGGCGCTTGAATGGCGAGGAGATGAACGCCCTGCTCCGCGAAATGGAAGCAACGCCCCATTCCGGTCAGTGCAATCACGGTCGACCGACGTATGTGGAACTGAAATTGTCGGACATCGAACGGTTGTTCGGACGACGCTAATCTATATAAAGCGGCATGCTGGCCGGGTATTGGCGGCGATTCCCCATGATTTCGGTCCCGATCGTCGCCGGATGCAGCCGGCCCGTTCTCGACCGCCCGAGGCGAGGACCAGACATGAGCGTGATCCCCACAGTTAATTTGCCGGATGGTCCGATCCTGATGGATGGCGGCATGGGCCAGGAACTGATCCATCGAGGACAACCCGAGGGGCCGAACTGGTCGGCCCAGGCGCTAATCGATACGCCCGAAATGGTCCGCGAGGTCCATGAGGAATATATCCGCGCCGGGGCCCGGATCATCCTGACCAACACCTACTCGGTGGTGCGTCGACGCTTCAGCGAAAGCGACGTGCCCGACCGGTTTGTCACGCTCAATAAACTGGCCTGCGAGATGGCGTGCCAGGCCCGGGACAACACCGATCCCTCGGTGCTGGTTGCCGGCTCGCTGCCGCCGTATTTCGGAAGTTACCGACCGGACCTCACCCACGATTTCAACCATATCGAGCCGATGTATCGCGAGCAGGCCGAGGTTCTGGCGCCTTATGTCGACTTCTTCATCTGCGAGACCATGTCGACCAGCGAGGAAGCCCGGGGCGCCTTGTCCGGCGCGGCCTCGGTCGGCAAACCGGTTTGGGTTTCGTGGACCGTGGACGATGATGACGGCACGCGGCTGAGAAGTGGCGAGAGCCTGGCGGAGGCCCACGCCGCGCTTGAGGGATTGCCCGTCAGCGGCCTGCTGCTGAACTGCTCGGTGCCCGAGGCGATTACCCAGGCGATGCCGATCCTGGCCGCGCTGTCGGATTGGCCCGTGGGCGGTTACGCGAATGGCTTCAAGGCGATTCCGGATCAGTGGTTCGGTTCCACGGATGGGCTGGACGTCTTGGGAAAGCGCCGGGATATGGACCCCGAGACCTATGCCTCGGTGGTCGCGGAGTGGATTGCCTCGGGAGCCAAACTCGTCGGTGGTTGTTGCGAGATAGGTCCGGCGCATATCGCCCGGCTGCGCGACTTGATATCCTCCGGGCGGAGGGCCGCGTAACCCGGAGACGAAGGATCGTTCATGGCCAAAATCGAGATCGAACGGGACGGACCCGTCACCACCGTCATCATAAATCGACCGGAAGCCCGCAACGCCCTGGACCTTGAGGCGACCGAGCAATTGCACAACGCCTTTGTCGACTTCGAGCGCGACGATGACGCCAAGGTCGCGGTGCTTTGGGGGGCCGGAGGCACGTTTTGCGCCGGGGCCGATTTGCATGAAATGGCTGGCGAGGGCGCTGTCTATAAGCCATGGGCAGGAACCGACGGCCCGCTCTCGCATCCGCTTTCCAAGCCGCTGATCGCCGCGGTGGAGGGGCACGCGGTGGCCGGTGGCTTGGGGTTGGCGCTCTATTGTGACATGCGGGTGGCGGCGGAGAGCGCGATCTTTGGTGTGTTCTGTCGGCGGTTCGGCGTGCCGATGAGTGACGGCACCACTGTGCGCCTGCCCCGCCTTGTCGGCATGGGCCGAGCCCTGGATATGCTGAACACGGGCCGCCCGGTCGATGCTTTTGACGCCAAGACCATGGGCCTGGCCGATCGGGTGGAACCGACGGGTCACGCCCGCACCGCCGCCGAGGCGATCGCCCGGCACATGGCCGGGTTTCCCCAGATCGCCATGCGCGCGGATCGTTGGTCGGCGCTTAATCAGGCGGGACTCCCCCTCGCCGAAGCCTTGGAACGTGAGGCCGAAGGCGCAGAAGACGCCAAGCGTCTTGAGGCGGCGGCGGGAGCGGCGCGGTTCTCGAGTGGCGCTGGTCGGGGCGGCGGTCCCAGTTAACCCCGATACGTTCACCTATTGGGCTGCCATGCATTGCTCTAGAGGCTGTAGAGGATGACATGAATTGAGTTTTATTATCCCAGGATATAGTTTTCCATGAACGATAGAACGGGGATGTATTCCATGAAGCTTAAGTCGAAATTTTGCGCCCTACTTCTGGTCTCGTCCCTCATTATGGTTGGGTGCGCGGGTCGGGATCCCAATGTGATTCCGGTGCGGTCTTCTTTTTTATGACAAACTTAACTGCGCGGATCTTGATCAACAGATCCAGACAACCAACGCCACGATGCTGGAACGAGCCCGGGAAACAAATTCGACGACAAACCAGAATATCATTTTCGGGGCGGTCGGATTGCTGCTGTTCTGGCCGGCATTGTTCGCGCTTGATCTCAAGGACGCCGGAGGCCAAGAGTTGAATAGCTATGAGGGGCGCAACCTGACATTGGCTCATTTGGCTGAACAAAAGAACTGCGAAACCGAAACCGCGTATACGGCCGAGGAAGCGATCTCGATCGTAGCGAACGAAGAAGCGGTATCCGTTGCCTCCACCGCGGAAAACACCGATGCGGCGCACGGAGAACAACAATCAGCGAGATTGACCGATAACAGAGCCGCCGAAGAGAAACTGGTCACAACTCCGGCGCATTTGGTAGGGCGTATACCCGATTCCAGAGAGACAGCGAAGAAACCCCGCAATCACGAGCCAGCGCCGACAACGTCCATTGCCAATGCTTCCGCGTCGGTCCAATCAAGCAAACCCGGCGAGGCGGCGAATATGAAAGACCTTATGCGGATGTTCTTGCGGGGGGAAATCAGCCAAAGCGAATATCAAGAACGGCGAATGGCGCTCAAGGGACGCTAGAGTCCAATAGCCGTCGCCGAGTGAAACCTCCGCAAGGTTGGTAACGGTCTTGGCAACTGGTGTTACGCCCTTCCCAGCCCCTTGACCCCCGCCGCCCGCGCCCGTATCTTCGCGGCCATGTTGACGCATGCCCAACACGGCCTCGGCCTACGACTTACCATCCCGGCTCTTTAGAGGGTCCGGGTTAGAGTCGTTTGCCATCCGTGTTTTCACCGC
>JADHLJ010000220.1 GCA_016780745.1 Alphaproteobacteria bacterium
CAACACCGAATGGCCGCTAATTGGTCCTTTTTCGACCGGATCACGCTTCGGGCGACCGTCAGATGCAAGCCGATTGCATGTGATACCGATCCGAGGCACACTTTTTGGGTTGGGAGGACCTCATATGGAGAATCCCAGGAGAGAGGAGCTCGATCTGTCCCTCTTTTGCTGCCTTAAGCTGATCGCCGGACCGCACTTGCGGGATCGAAGAGCCATCCACGCCAGTGAGCAGGAACTTGAGGAGTCCCTTGTCTTCTGAAGTGATCGTAGTGTTGTGCGCGAGCAGAAGGCTCTTTTCGTCGATCATCCTCGTCTCGTCGATGAGGAGGTAGCGCATCACGACGCGCAGCGAGAACGGCGCCTTTTCCGCCCGCTCGTTTCTCAACAGTTGTGCATCGCGATAGCCGACGCTGGAGAGGAGAAAGCGCGAGACATTGGGCGATTTGACGTGCTTGCGCAAAAATACCTCGTACCCGGGCGATTCCTCATGAACGGTCTGGAGGTGCCCGTCGGCTTTGTAGATGTCGCCGCCCCCCAGAGCGGACGACCGCAACGTGACTTTTCGATCGCCAGGGAGGCTGAGCCAAAGGAGATAGTTGTCAATCCCCTTCCCTTCCGGAGGTAAGGCCGGAAGTTCTCCGCCCAAGAGGTAGTCGATCGATTTGCGCACAAACGATTTGCCGGAGTTTGAAGCGCCCCAGATGATGTTCACGCCCGACTTGAATTGAACCGAAACCGGAGTTCGCTCGGGTCCGGTGAACATCAGCCGGTTGATAATGATCCTGCGCCGATCAGACATTGTCAGCCGCCCTGCCGACGATTTCGTGAGACCAGCGCTCGAGGAACTCCTTAAGTCTCTGGATAAACTGGTCGATACCTTGGGCGTCAGCTTCATGAGCCAGCCATTGGGCCGCTTCCGCAAGGCGGCGATTGTAGGTGCTTCCAAACAGATCAATCAGCGCCGTCGCTGTTTCGTGCGCCCGAAACGCGATGCCGCGATCCGTAAAACTCCGTTCGACGAGCGATGCGCGGGCCATCAGCAGTAAGCCCTCTTCGACCAAATGCCTGCGCACGAAGTACTCGCCAGCGCGGGCATTGATCTCCGGGTGAAGGCTCGGTGGACCACCAGCGTCGCCGGTATGGACGATATAATAGTCCAGCAGCGACATCGTCGCGAGATCGAATGCTCGAGGCGCAAAAGCGTCGAGAATGAGTAGTGCCCGCACCCCGGCTTCGAGCGGGGTATTGAACAGTTGCGGCTGGGCAAGTGGCAGGCTCAGGCCCACGGCATCCGTCCGATATTCGCGAAATGGTGGCACGCGCCTTGTTTGACGCTCGGGGTCACGCGGTTGTGCCGACCAAGCACGCCGGTAATCTGGGCGGTGGAGGCTACCTCCATGATCTGCGTAAGCCTCTCGTATAGCGGCGCGGTATCCAGTGCTAGGTACCGATCAATCACGGTATCGTGCACGTCATCGTCAACATTGTCGATCTGGCTGTCCGGCAGATTGTCGCGAAAATGGCGCCGGAACGCCTGACGTTCGAGGTACCGTCGGCGAGCATTGATGATTTGCTGACCATAGGTTACGTTTGCAATAACCTCCGCGTAACTTGTGAAAGGCGTGCCGCTGGCTACGGCAAACACTTTTACAAGCTGGGTCACATAAGTGGACTCTTCGTCAGCGACATTCTCAGGCACGTCATTGATCCGCACCCTCGGGGCCTCGCCTGGATCGATGTCTAGATGCTCATGAAGGACGGCTCGCAACTGGGGCTTCTCCACTAGTTCGCTAGCCTTCCAGAGTTCGACCGCTTCGAACGCATAAGCGCGGATCGCTATCGTGAGAGCCGAGGTCAGCGGGCAAGGGGTCGTCGATATGCCATTGAGGCAATAGGCGTTCCAATTGTCGATAAGGAAATCTGCGATGAGCGAGGGGCGGTCGATCACCTTCTTGACGTCCCGGACCGCCGAATTGGGACAGACGAAAATGTAGCGGATGGGCAGCGTGAATTCCCCCTGGCCAGCGTAATAGAAGATCTTGCCGAGCTCGGTGACGAACTCAGCCTTGCCGAGGGGCACCTTCAGATGCTTGCACTGGTAGTTGTCCCAGTCGCCGTCGTACCGTTGGGCTGAGAGAAAGCCGACGGCATCGCGTCCCATATCCGCCGACGCAGTGGGAGGCTCGAATCCGTCATAGATATCCTCAAGCTTCGCAAGCCACTTCTTGATCAGATCTTCGAGCTCGCTGTCCGTTAGATTTAGGATTTGGCGATCTTCATTGAATGCCATAGCACGCATTTCCCCACAATCTTGACCGACAAGTTACCGAAATTTCTCCTCTTGCATACTCTTTTCGATGTTGTTGCAGTGCAAACCAGTACGAATTCTGGCCAGTCTGTGTCTCTTCACAAAGCTGACCGCCAAATTGTGACTCCGTTCTATGCACAGAGCGTCATGTTTGCGAACGGTGGTTCAGCGTGCCGCGCCCTTGTTTTGCGTGTTCGGATGCAAGGCCGGAAGTCCGGGGGAGTTCGGGAACAGTTACCGAACTATTGTCAACGTCATTGTCCCATTTTTCAGATGGCGGGAGGCGAGTTCGGTAACTGGTTCCCAACTCCCGTTCTGAACTCGCTACATCGATGATGGCGAAACCGCCCCACATATTCGTCGTCCTCGTGCAGGCGGGGACCCGTTCTCCGTTGATAAAGGCGGCGATACTGGCCGTTTCCCAGAGGTCCCCGCCTACGCGAGGACGACGGCCAGGATCTCTCCGGACAACAGCGGGGTGTCCGCGGACAGTTACCGAATTGCCGTCCTCACCTCACGATACCCATAAAACTGTCTCACCACCCCCGCCTTAACCTCGGCGGAATGGGTCCCGGCCTTCGCCGGGATGACGCTTGGGGGGCGGGTGCGTCGAGAGATAGACGGCGAGCGTCGACCCCATGCGTCGCCCTGGCGCACGGCAGGGCCTCGCCGCCGCTTATGAGCCTGTCCCGTCAACCGAGGAGGATCCGTCACGAGGTCCTGCCTTGCGCCAGGACGACGGAGGGAGAAGCGGTTCGGGAGCCTTCGCGTCACGCTCCTCCCCCACTACCCCTTCATCACCCCACCGTATTCCGCGGCACGTCCTTGAACGGTTTGTCGGCGTCGAAGCGCGTTTCCTTGGGCATGCGCAGGACCCGTTCCGAGATGATGTTGCGCTGGATCTCGTCGGTGCCGCCGGCGATGGAGGCGGCGGGGAAGGAGACCAGGATTTCGGCGATGGTGCCGTCCCGCTCGCCATCCGAGCCCGAGAGCATGGCGTCGGCGCCGGAGAGCATGGTGTGGACCCGGGCCGCGGCGCGGGCGACATTGCTGGAGGCGAGCTTGCCGAGCGAGCCTTCCGGGCCCTGGGGCTTGCCCTGCATCTGGGCGGCGCGGGCGCGGCGCGCGGTCCACTCGGCCGATTTGTGCAGCACCATGAGCTTGGCGATCTCCTGACGGATCACCGGGTCGTTGATGGCGCCGGTCTCCTGGGCCCGTTGCATGATCAGGTCGACCCGGCCGGCCCGCTGGGGATACCAGCTATAGGGGGCCAGCGTGGTTTTCACCTCCTCGCGTTCCTCGTCATAGATCCGGCCTTCCAGATCCGGGACCTGGCCCCAGGCGCGGAGCGAGTCGGCGGCGCGGCGCTCATGCATCAGGGTGGTCGTGGCCACCGACCAGCCGTCGCCAAGCTCGGCGACCTGGAAGTCGGGGAGCACCTCGGCATCGGTGAGGAAGACCTGGTTGAAGGAGGCGTGGTTGTTCATCTGCTTCAGCGGCACCGCCTCGACGCCTTCCTGGTGCATGTCGATGATGAAGTACGAGAGGCCCTTATGCTTGGGCAGGTCCATGTCGGTGCGGGCGAGCAGCAGGCCCCAATGGGCCTTGTGGGCGCTGGTGGTCCAGACCTTCTGGCCGTTGACCACCCATTTATTGCCGACCATCACCGCGCGGGTCGTGGCGCCCGCGAGATCGGAGCCGCTGCCGGGCTCGCTGAACAGCTGGCACCAGACATCCTCGCCGGTGATGATGCGGCGCAGGAACTTCTCCCTGTGCATGTCGGTGCCATGGGCCAGGATGGTCGCGGCGGCCAGCATGCGGATGCCGGATTTCGGGATCGGCAGGGCGCCGATGCGCTTGAACTCCTCCTCGACCACCGGCACCAGGCCGACGGGCAGGTCCTTGCCGTACCACTCGGTCGGCCAGTTCGGCATGCCCCAGCCGGAATCGGCGAGCATGTCGCGCCACTCCACCAGCGAGCGGTTCGGGTCCCAATTGGCTTCCAGCCAGGCGCTTGCCTCGGCGCGGACGGCTGCTTCGGTATGGTCCACCATGATCTTATTCTCCCCTACTCGGCCCAGTTCAGCATCATCACCTCGCGGTGATGATTGGCGTCGCCGAGGAAGACCTCGGAGCTTTTGGCGCGCTTGAACCAGAGATGCGTGTCGTTGTCCCAGGTAAAGCCGATGCCGCCATGCATCTGCACCGCGTGGATCGCGGTCTGCATATAGGCCTCGGACGCGGCGGCCTTGGCGAGCGACGCGACCGAGACGATGTCGTCGTCGCCCTCGTCCAGCGCGGCGGCCGCGTAATAGGCGGCGGACTTGGCCAACTCCACATCGGCCAGCATGTCGGCGGCCTTGTGCTTGGTCACCTGGAAGGACGCGATGGAGCGGCCGAACTGCATGCGCATCTGGACATATTCCAGCGCATCCTCGCGCAGCCGATCGGCGCCGCCGACCATCTCATTGGCGAGGCAAATCGCGGCCCGGGTCAGGGTCGTGGCCATCGGCCCGGCGGCTTCGCCTTCCTCGCCCAGCAACTCGGCGGCAACATTGGTGAAGTCGAGCCGCGCCAGCTTGCGGGTCTCATCCACCGTGGTCAGCCCGGTGCGCTCCAGCCCGGCGGCATCGCCGGTAACGGTGAACAACGACAGGCCCTGGTCCCCGGAGCTTCCCGGCGCGCGGGCCAGCACCACGATGAGATCGGCGGTATGACCATCGAGCACGAGGTTTTTCGAGCCGGCGAGAGTGAAGCCGGACCCGGACTTGGTGGCCACCATCTCGACCCCGGCATTATCCCAGCGGCCATTGCCCTCGGTGAAGGCCAGGGTCGCCACGGTCTCACCCGACGCGATCTTCGGCAACAGCGCCTGCTTCTGCTCCTCGGTCCCGGCATTCAGGATCGCCCCCGCCGCCAGAACCGTTGAGGAGAAATACGGCGCGCAGAGCAAAGCCCGACCCATCTCCTCCAGAACGATGCACTGCTCCGAGGCACCGAAGCCATGACCCCCATAAGCCTCGGGGATCGCGACGGCGGTCAGCTCGAGCTCGGCGTTGATCTCGGACCAGCGGTCACGCTCCCAACCCTCGGCGGTCGCCATCAGGCGGCGCACCTCGGTACTCGGTGATCGGTCCTCCAGAAAGCGGCGCAGGACCGTGCGGAACTCGTCCTGTTCATCGGTGAAGCTGAATTTCATGCACTCTATCTCCAAATGACCTGAAAATTCGCGCTATTGCGCGGAACTTCACAGGGTTGCCTTGGTCCTTGTATCGAAGCCGGTGAAACGGCCCTTGATCGCCTGAATATCCTGAATCAGGTCGGGCGGGAAATCCTCGTTGAGGCCCGTCGAGAAGACATCGGACACCCCGCCGAAGCGGGCCTCGATGCCGCCGGCGATCTCGTCATGGCGGCCGATTACGCAGAACAGTTCCAGCACCTCGTCCGAGATCTCGGCCGCCAGCTTGTCCCACGCCCCGGCCTTGGTCATCGCATTGAGTTTACGGCCCAAATCGCCCTGGCCATGGGTCTCGAAGACCGGCCAATAGGCGGGGGTGGAACCATAGAAACCGACCCGATAGCGGATCACCTCGGCGGCCTTGGCGACACTCTCGTCATCCGGGCCGGTGGCGATGAAACCGCCGCCGGAAATCTCGAAATTCTCGCGTTTCCGCCCCGATGCCGCGAGACCCTGCTCGATCTTGGGCATGATGGTCTGGTCGATATAGGCCCGGGTGCAGAAACCGTGCAGCCGCACCCCATCGGCCACCTCGGCGGCGACCCGGATCATCACCGGCCCAACCGCGGCCAAGGTCACCGGCGGCGGCGGCAGATCCGAGGCCTCGGGGACGAATTCCGGGGTCATCAGGGTGAAGGTGTAATGCTCGCCCTTGAAGTCGAGTTTCTCGCCGTCCTGCCAGCACCGCCAGATCGCCTTAAGGGATTGAATATACTCACGCATTCTAGGGCCCGGCGGCGACCAGGGGGCGCTGAATCGTTTCTCGTTATGAGCCCGGATCTGAGTGCCGAGACCAAGGGTGAACCGGCCATCGGAGGCCTCCTTCAGATCCCAGGCGAGATTGGCCACCGCCATCGGGCTGCGCAGAAACGAGACCGCGATCCCTGTCGCCAATTGAACCTTGCTGGTGCTGGTGCTGGCCACCGCCAGCGGCAGGAACGGGTCATGCTTAAGCTCGGTGGTCAGCAGCCCGTCATAGCCGGCGGCCTCGAGATCCGGCGCGACTCGCGGGATGTCGCGAAGGTTCCAATCGGTGATGTTGCGATAGACTTGCATCTCGTATGTCCCGGCTTAGTTCTCGGCTAGGGTGCCAATGGCGCCGGCCTCGCGCAATGCCGCGATCTCGCCTTCGGAAAATCCAACCTCGTCAAGTACTTGCTCCGTGCTTTGGCCCAGCTTCTCGGCATGGCGATAGAGCCCGCCGGGGGTTTTCGAGAGGCTGACCGGCACCTTGATATGGCGCATCCGCCCCTCGGTGGGATGCTCAACCTCGGGGAACATGCCGACGGCCTCGAGATGCGGGCAGTCGAACAGATCCTCGGGTGAATTCATCGGCCCGACCGGCACATCGGCCTCGCCGAGATCCTTGATCCAGTCCGCCGTGCTTCGGGTTTTCACCACATCCACGACGATGGCATAGAGCGCGTCGATATTCTCGGTCCGCGCGGTTTGGGTCGCGAATCTCGGGTCCTCGATCAGCGCCGGCCGGCCGGCCAGCTTGAAGAAATTGGTCCAGTGCCGCTGGGTATAGGGCACCACGCAGACATACCCGTCCAAGGTCTCGTAAGGCCGGCGGTGCGGGGTCATCAGCCGGGAATAACCAGCCGGACCGCTGGGCGGAACGAAGGTCTGGCCCTGCATATGCTCGTTGATCATGAAGGCGGAAAACGCCTCATACATGGGCACGTGCAGCTTCTGGCCCTCGCCGGTGCGCTCGCGATGAAACAACGCCATCATGATGTAATTGCAGAGATAAAGCCCGGTGGTCTTATCCGCCATCACGCTCGGGGCATAGCGCGGCTCGCCGGTCACGGCGCCGAACAGCGCGGCGATCCCCGAGGCGCCCTGGATCAGATCGTCATAGGCGGGCTTGTCGACAAACGGGCCATCCTCGCCAAAGCCGGTCGCGGCGGCATAGACGATCGAGGGGTTCAGCGCCTCGATCGTGGCGTAGTCGATCCCAAGCCGCGCCGCCGCCTTGGGCCGAATGTTGTGGACGAAGACATCGGCGGAACGGATCAGCCGCTCGAACGGCTCCCGCGCCTCGGCTTGCTTGAGGTCCAGCAGGATCGCCCGCTTGTTGCGGCCCTTGATCAGCTGGCCGGTCGACATGCCCGGAGAGCGCGCCGAGCCGGTCCAGCGGTTCACATCCCCTCCCGGCGCCTCGATCTTGATCACGTCTGCACCCATCTCGCCCAGCAACTGGGTACAGAACGGCCCCAGCATCACCGTGGTCAGGTCAATGACCCGAATCCCCTGAAGGGCCCCGCGCGGCGTGGCGGCGGTGGAGGACGGGTCGACGGAATCGGCGGACATGAACACGGGCTCCCCTGGAACAACGATGCCAAAGGTTTATCGCCTTGTGGCGGAATGCCAAGGACCCGCGCGGCAACAATCATCCCTTCGATGGTAAATCGCGGCAAACCGGAATAGATTGCGCCGCCTTGACGGCGAGACGAACGGATTTGGAGACCCTCATGACCACCGATCAGGAATTCATCGCCTCCGTTGAGGCCCTGGCCCCCTATGTCGGGACCAAGCGGGTGGTCGAGGATGAAGTCGGGCTGTCCCAGGTTCGCCGGATCGCCGGCATGTTGGACGCGGACCCGGACGCCTACCAGAATGGAACGGCGTTGCCCTTGAACTGGTTCATGATGTTTTTTCCCAACATCACCAGACAATCGGATATCGGCCCGGACGGCCATCCCAACCCCGGCGTGGTCCTGCCGCCGATACCGCTGCCCCGGCGGATGGGCGCGGGCCGGCGGGTCC
>JADHLJ010000221.1 GCA_016780745.1 Alphaproteobacteria bacterium
ATTATCAGGAAAGAACCATGGCCGGGTGAATAGCCAGCTCCTTGGTTTCCGCGATAGCTTGATGTTAACGACCGGCGAGAATGTCGCCCACCAGATCATTCACCCTGGTCAGCCCGCCGCGTAGATAGTCGTCGGGCAGGGCGGAGCTGATCCGAAGATGATGATCGACGCCGAAACAATCGCCGGGAATCACAAAGACGCTTTTCTCCCCCCGCAGCCGATGCACCAGATCCGACGACCCAATCGGCAGATCATAGCGCACGAAGGACAGCGCCGAGGCCATCGGTGGCACCACCGAGAACACGCCGGGATGCACCGCCAGCATCTCCTCCAAAGTCGAGAAACCATCACGGATCAATCGTCTAGTGCGCTGGATCAACTGGCTTCTGACAGCCGGGCGTAGCGCGATCTCACCGAGGCGATTGCCTAGCATCGTGGTGCTGATCGTCGTGAACTCATGTCGTCGCCACAGGTCCTGGATCAAGGGCGCGGGCGCGACGATCCACCCTAACCTCAGACCCGGCAGTCCATAGGCCTTGCTGAGGCCGTTTACCGCGATCACGTTTTCATGGCGTCCCTGAAAGCTCGGCGCCTGATCGTTGCGTTCCCGCTCGGCACCGGCATACACCTCATCGGCGATGATCCAGGCACCCACCCGATCAGCGGCGGCGACGATGGCGTCCATCTCGGCCTCATCCAGGATCTTGCCGCTCGGATTGTTCGGATTGACCACCGCGATAACCTTGGTGTTCGGCGTGACGGCGGCATTGAGGGAATCGATGTCCAGCGCCCAGTCCCGTGCCTCGTCCAGACCGAACTCCCTAACCGCCACGCCCCGATTTCGGGCCGCGCCCTCAATCTGCATATAAGTCGGGCGCATCACCGCCAACTCATCACCCGGATCGAGCAATGTGTTCGCGAGCAGAAAATTGGCTTCGGACGCGCCAACGGTGACCAGAATCCGCTCCGGCGAGGCGTCCTCGTACAGCGCCGCGATGCGTTCCCGAAGAAGCGTGTCGCCGTTGACCTCCGGATAGTTCAGCGGCGTGTCCAACAGGTTGTCGGCGCTCTCGCCCGCCATCTCCAGCAGTTCCTTTAGAACCACCGGGTGCACGCCGCTTTCGGAGAAATTGTAGTCGACGGTCTGTTCCCAGTCGGAAAGCCATTGTTCCAATGCGAAAGGAGCGAATTCCATCCCTGGACCTTCCATAACCAATGTGAGGGCGGCGTCTGATCTCCGCCAAGCAAGACCACAAAGAGAGGATTTGCAAGATGAAAGAACAGGTGCGAGCATTAGCGGAAGCGGGGTTCAACCGAGCCCGAGCGATGCCTTGACGGGATTTCGGCGTTCCGGTCGCCAGATTGACCGAGCCACCGAACCGTTCCCGGGCTCTAACATGATCAATACCGAGGACCCTCATGTCGACTTATGACCTCATTCTCTCGGGCGGGCGCGTCATGGATCCGTCCCAGGACCTGGATACCGTCGCCGATGTCGCTTTTTCCGGCGGCAAGGTCGCGGCGATTGGCCCGGACCTGCCGCGTGACGGCGCCGATGTGCGCGACGTATCCGGCAAACTGGTGACGCCTGGACTGATCGACCTTCATACTCATGTCTATTGGGGCGGCACCTCGATCGGGGTTGACCCGACCGACTACGCAAAAAGATGCGGCACCACGACCATGATCGACGCGGGCACCGCCGGCGCCGGAAACTTCGCGGGATTTCGCAAGCACGTTATCGAGCCCTGCGACGCGCGGATCCTGGCGTATCTGAACGTGTCCTTCGCCGGCATTTTCGCGTTCAGCGATACGGTCATGGTGGGCGAGTCGGAAGACGTGCGGATGTTGCATCCCAGGGCCTGCCTGCATGTCGCCAACCTCAACAAGGACCTCCTGGTCGGCCTGAAGGTTCGGGTGGGCGCGCGGGCCAGCGGTTCAATGGGATACCAGCCTCTGGATATCGCCATCGAGGTGGCCGAGGAAGCCGAGCTTCCGGTGATGTGTCATCTGGACTGGCCCCCGCCCAGCCGCCGCGACGTGGTCAGCCGGCTGCGTCCAGGCGATGTTCTTACCCATTGTTTTAGGCCGTTTCCCGCCGCACCGGCGCGGGGCGATGGGCGGGTCCGCGAGGAGATCCTCGAAGCCCGGGAACGCGGCGTGATTTTCGATATTGGCCACGGCATGGGTTCTTTCGGATTTGATACCGCCGCCGCGATGCTGGATGCGGGTTTCCTTCCCGACGCAATCTCCAGCGATGTGCATTCCCTCAGCATTCATGGGCCGGCCTATGATCAGCTCGTGACCTTGTCGAAGTTCTTGTTATTGGGCATGGAGTTGAAGGACATTATTGCCGCCAGCACGACGGGTCCGGCGCGGGCGATCCGTCGCCCGGATCTCGGCACCCTGGCGCCGGGGTCGATCGGGGATGCGACGATCATGGATCTCGTTGACTCGCGGGTTGAGTTCAAGGATTCGCTTGGCGTGACCAAGACCGGCAATAAGAGCCTTGGACTGTCCGGCGTGGTGATCGGCGGCAAGTGGTGGCACGAAGCGTAATAGCGAGGCGTGATCAGGTCTCGCCGCGATGGAAGTCGATCCCGCCGATAACCTGATAGGTCGGCAGGATCTCCATCAGCGTGACGTCCACATGCTCCGGCGCGCCGACGCAATAGGCGATGGCGTCGGCGATGTCCCCGGGCCTCAGCGACTCATAGCCGTCATAGAGTTGGTTTTTGGTGGCGTCGCGGTCGCCGGAGAATTGCTGGGCATGAAAGTAAGTCTCGACCCGGGCCGGCGCGATTTCGGTCACCCGTACCCGTTTACCGAATAGTTCAATACGCAGGTTCTGTGTCATCGCTCTAAGCGCCATTTTCGAGGCCGAATAGGCGATCTGGCCGGGCAAGGGATGCAGCGCGGCGATCGAGGTAACGTTGACGATATGCCCGCGATCGCGCTCGCGCATCCCGGGTAACACCACCCGTAGCAGGGTGGCCACGGCCTCGACATTGACATCCAGAATGCGTCTCAAAATCGCGGGATCGGTCTCGTGGATCGGCCCGTCGGGCCCCGCGGCTCCCGCGTTGTTCACCAGCACGTCGACGGGGATGTCCTTGAGCGCCGACTCGACGGCCTGGGCATCGGTGATATCCACGGCATGTGGGATACAGCCGGTTTCCGTCGCCAGCGTGTCCAACTCGTCCTTGGAGCGCGCCACCGCGTGGACTTGCATCCCCATCTCGCTGAACCGGCGCACGGTCTCGGCGCCGATGCCGCGGCCCGCGCCGGTGACCAGGGCGGTCTCGTAAAGTGTCATTCCTCGACCGTCCCTATGCCGGTTTGTCCGCCAAGGTCACACCGAAGCGACGCTGGCAGATATCCGCGATAATCTCGAAATTGGAACCGCGCCTTACCACCTCGAATGTCTCGACATTCAGCAAGGTCGAGGATTGTTGGTAGTAGTGATATTTCCGCAGGCCGTGATCGATCACCACGTCGGCGATGCGGATGATCTCCGGCTCAATATCCTCGATGCGAAACTTGGTCCCGGTCAGCGAAACATTGGCCGATGAACCGAAGATCGGATGCATTTCCTCCAGTGATAGGCGGCAAATCTCGGCGTGAAACGGCCCGGCGTTCATTAGCATCACCAGAGTGCCGTCCTTGGTGCTGGCGTCGATCGCTTCATCATCGAGGACGCGTAACAGGGGATGATCAATCCGACAGGGCCCGACCGCGCCGAGCGGCAGGCCGTAGTCGTGGGTGATCGCGTTGACCACGTCCCAGCCGCGCGGCGAAAGGTCGTAGAGTTCGCGCGCGATGGCGTGATCCCCGACCATGGCGTTGCGTTTGGTCGGCGCGCGTTGTTTGGTGTCGAAGATCTTCTTCAGCGACGCCCCCGATCCGCCGGCGCAGGTATAGCCGACATCCATCGGGATGATCGCGATCCCGCCGGCTTTCAAGACATCAAAGGCCCGCCGGGCGTCGTTCCTGACGAAATCCGAGATCATCTCCCGCGTCCCCGACCTCAAGGCCGCATCATGAAGTGGCTCGGGCCGGCGGTGCGCAGTGGCGCGGCGGTCTCGGCGAAATCACACAGCAAACGTCTGGTGTCGCGGGGATCGACGATCTCTTCGATCCAGAACGTCTCCGCCGAGCGGAAGGGTGAGCGCAGCTTGTTCAGGCGTTCCTCGATTTCCTGGAGCTTGGCATCCGGGTCCTCGGCGTCGGCGATATCCGCGCGGTAGGCCGCCTCGATCCCACCCTCGAGCGGCAGGGAACCCCAACGTCCCGACGGCCAGGCATAGCGGGTGCAGTATCGACCGCCATTCTTGTGCGCCGCGCCGGCGACACCGAAGGCATTGCGGACAATGACCGAACACCAGGGCGTCGTGGTCTGCCACATGGCGCTCATGGCGCGCACGCCTTCCTTGATGGTGCCGTTCTGCTCGGATTCGAGACCAATTTGAAAGCCCGGACAGTCGACCAGATAGACCACCGGGAGATGAAAGGTTTCGGCCATGTCGACGAACTTGATGACCTTCTTGCAGGTCGCCGCCGTCCAACAACCGCCATAGGAATACGGATCGCTCGCCATGACGGCCACCGGCCAACCGTCCAGACGGGCAAAGCCGGTAATCACCGACTTACCGTATTGCCGGCCCATCTCGAAGAACGAACCCTCGTCGACCACCGCCTCGACGATCGGGCGCATCTTGTAGACCTTGCGAATATCGCGCGGTACCGCGTCGATCAACCAGTCGACCCGGCGGTTGGGGTCATCGTCTTGCGGGCCGCGCGGAGGTAGGTCGTAGACCGAGTTGGGCAGATAGGAGAGGAATTGGCGGGCGCATTCAAAGGCCTCTTCCTCGGTGTTGACCGCGTGATCCACGGCGCCGGCTTTCAGTTGGATCTGATAGCCGCCGAGTTCGTTCTTGGTGAGGTCCTGGCCGGTGCGCGCCACCACCGGCGGGCCGGCGACGAACAGCGCCGACTTGTCCTTGATCATCACCGAATAATGCGAGGCCGCTAGATGAGCCGCCCCGAGACCGGCGACCGAGCCCAGGCCCAGCGCCACCCGGGGGACGGTGCCCATGTTGTCCACCACCAGCTCCCAGCCGGCCACGCCGGGTACATTGGCCCGGCCCGTCGTCTCGATCGTCTTGACCGAGCCACCGCCGCCGGAGCCCTCGACCATGCGGATCAGCGGCAAGCGCAGCGCATTGGCCATCTCCTCGCACATATTGTGCTTGCCCTTGATCGTCGCGTCGGCCGAGCCGCCCCGGACCGTGAAGTCGTCCCCGCCGATGATCACCGGACGCCCGCCGACCTTGGCCTTGCCGAAAACGAAGTTCGACGGGGTGAGCTTTTTGAGATCATTGTTGTCGTCGTATTCGGCCAGCCCGCCGATCTTGCCGCTCTCGTGAAAACTATCGGAGTCGACCATCATCGAGATGCGCTCGCGGATGGTGTATCGCCCACCGTCCTTTTGGCGCTTAACCCGCTCGGGACCGCCAAGCTCCTCGGCGAAGGCTTCGCGACGGCGGAGTTCTTCCAGTTCAGCTTCCCAGGACATGCTCTTTTTTCCGGCTATGGCGATAAGGATTGGTCGAGAGTTTAGTCGCCGAGGCGAGGAACACCAGAGCGAGACCGCGATATCGAGCATGCGGTTGATGGACCGCCTCGAAACGCCAACCGGCGCTCCATGGAGCGCCGGTCGCGATGTCTTGGAACAGAACTTGAGCGACGGGTCTATGGAGAAGACCCGACGGCCCAGGAAAAGTCGGTCTTGGTGGTGCCGCCGAACCAGATCGGGTTGTCGAACTGAACCGGGATCTGGAAGATTCGTGGGTTCGTATACGTCGGCGGATACCGCGTGGCGGTGCTAACCGAGGGACCGACACGGTCCATGCCGTGGCAGGTCACGCAGTTCGAATTGATCCCGTCGGGAATTCCAGTCGAGGTTTCGAGATACGGATTGAAGCAGACAACCTGTTTGCCACCGACGACCTGATCATAGGCGGTGCACATGGCATAGCTGTTCCAGGGAGCCGCGAGGCTCGCCGGCGCGTCGGACAGGCTTCCCGGGAAGGTTACCTCGACCTGGGCGTTGCCTTGCCAATAGAAGGTTTGCCAGGTCCAGCGATCCATCTCCTTGGTGTTGACATGCATTGCCGTCAACACCGCGTAGTCGCCTTGGACGAGGGTTAGGCCCTGATCGCCCTGGAGATTGGTGAAGCCCTTGGCGCCGTTTGCATCGAGCATGACGCCGTAATACATGCCGATCGGTGCGTAGTAATAGGTCTGGCATGCAAAACCCGCGGGGACCGTGGCGCCGCTGACTTCTTTTCCGGTGGCGGCCCGCAATCCGCTTGTCGCGTTGTTCGAAGCGTCGACCAGGACACAGTTCAGCCAGGTGTTGGGCGTCGGGTTCTTGGCCGCGCTCGGTTGGGCGCCAGCGATCCCTTGCCAGAACGGCACCGCTGTCAGCGATTTCGCAAGGACCGGGAAGAACACCGGTTTGGTTTCGATGGCGGTCTCCGGGAAGCCGAGGATCGCGCGCGCTCCGACGCTGGTTCCTTTCGGCCACGCGTTGTTATACGCGGTCAGTCCCTTTTGATTATTGATCGGGAGATTAACGCCAGAGCCGTCCGGCGCCGCTTGTTCGGCCAGGATGAACGCCGCCGCGGTCGGATCGAATTTGTTGAAGGACACAACCACGTCGCCGCCCGCCTGGGCATTGGGATTGAGATGGGTTTGCTGATGCGCGAGGTGAAACGGGTGCATCTTCCGGCCCTGTCCTCCAGCGACCGTCGTTGGAGTTCTGAACAACTCGTTATCGCTCTGCCAGGTATCCCAAACCGGCAGGTTGACCGTTATCTTTCCATCGCCGCTATACATCTGGCCGCTGGGCTGGGCCATGGCGTTCCAGATGTCCCAGCCATGGCCGCGAATCTTGGCGACGTTGTTGTTGTCCACCCATTGCTCGATAACATAGCCGGGCGTCGGATGGTTGAATCCATCCGGCATCGGCTGGGGGGTGATGTTATTGGTCTGCGCGACCGCGGTCGCGCTGGCCAACGCGAACGTCGCGGCGCAACCGATAGTGAAAAGGGTTCGTCTCATTTCGCGTCCCCGATGATGTTAATATTGAAGCTTAAGATATTATATTTTGTGATCATCACCAAATAGGAAACAAATGATATTAAAATTGTGGGATGCGTAAAAAAGACATTCCTATCAGTAACCTCATCGAAATGACTGTCCGAGGTTTGAGTTCATCCGACCATTCCGGGGTGATGGGATACCAGACATCCGATCAACGGCGCTCTAGGTAGACGGAGCTTTGATCTCGCCTTGGCCTGGGATCTAAACTGGTCTACACGATTCTTGAGCGTCGCCGTTGGTGGTGACCATGAAAGTCGATCGTCAAAGTGGAAAGGGGCTTCCATGGCCGAGGTTAAGGTTCAGAGCGAGGTAACCGGGAATGCCTGGAAAATCGTCGTGGAGGTGGGGCAGGCCGTCGACGAGGGTGATGAGCTGATGATCGCCGAGGCGATGAAGATGGAGATTCCGCAATTGGCGCCGGAAGCCGGCACAGTGAAGGAAATCTGTGTCGAGGAGGGCGCGCCGATTACCGAGGATGAGGTTATTTTCATTCTCGAGACCTAAACGGTCCCGTCCGTGATCCCTATTGTTCCGAGGAAAGGCCGGTGATGACGAAGGTCTTGATCGCCAACCGCGGCGAGATCGCCTGTCGGATCATCCGAGGGTGCCGGCGCAAAAACTTCTCACCCATCGCGGTCTATTCCGTGGCCGACGCCGATGCCCAACATGTTCATCTCGCCGACGCCGCCTATCCGATCGGCCCGGCGCCGGTTCGCGAGAGTTATCTCAACATAGACGCGATCTTGACGGCCGCGCGCGAGTCCGGCGCGACGCTGGTGCATCCGGGATACGGCCTGCTCTCGGAAAACGCGGTGTTCGCCGAGGCGGTCGAGGCGGCGGGACTGACTTGGGTCGGGCCGTCGCCGGACAGCATTATCGCCATGGGGGATAAGGGCCGCGCCCGGGATCTGGCGATCGCGGCGGCGGTTCCCGTGCTGCCGGGCTCCCCGAGATTGGATCTCGATGATGAGGCGGGCCTTGCCGCGGCCGGCGCCGAGGTCGGCTTTCCCCTCCTGGTGAAGGCTAGTGGCGGCGGTGGCGGCATCGGCATGCGCTTGGTCGAAAAGCCCGAGGATCTGGCCAAGACGGCGAAGTCGGTTTCCGCCCTGGCCGAGCGCACATTCGGGGATGGCGGTGTTTTTCTGGAGCG
>JADHLJ010000222.1 GCA_016780745.1 Alphaproteobacteria bacterium
CATCGCCCAGAAGTACTTCCGTAAGGCAGGCATCCCGGCGATCGCGCATCCGGTCGAGGAAGATGATGTTCCCGAGTGGCTGTGGCGCAAGGCGGCGGATGACGCGGCGATCGCCAAGCTGCCCAAGGACAAACGCTCGGTCGGCGAGACCAGCGCCAAGCAGGTCTTCCATCGCCTGGCCGGCACCTGGACCTATTGGGGCTGGAAGGGCGGCTACTTCGACAGCGAGGGCGACGCCAAGGCTTATTACGACGAGATATGTCACATGCTGTGCCGGCAGATGGCGGCGCCGAACTCTCCGCAATGGTTCAACACCGGCCTGCATTGGGCCTATGGGATCGACGGACCGGCGCAAGGCCACCACTACGTGGATTACAAGACTGGCCGGCTCACCCGTTCTAAATCCGCCTATGAGCACCCGCAGCCCCACGCGTGCTTCATTCAGGGCGTGCAGGACGATCTGGTGAACGAAGGCGGCATCATGGACCTTTGGGTTCGCGAGGCACGGCTGTTCAAATATGGCTCGGGCACCGGCTCGAACTTCTCCAAACTTCGTGGTTCCGGTGAGTCTCTGTCCGGCGGCGGACGTTCCTCTGGCCTGATGAGTTTCCTGAAGATCGGTGACCGCGCCGCCGGCGCGATCAAGTCCGGGGGCACCACCCGGCGCGCCGCCAAGATGGTGACCGTCGACATCGACCATCCGGATATCGAGCAGTATATCGACTGGAAGGTGGTCGAGGAGCAGAAGGTCGCGGCCCTGGTCGCCGGCTCCAAGCTGGCCAGCCAGCACATGAACGCGGTCATGAAGGCCTGCACCGAGTGGGACGGCGCCGCCGATGGCGAGGCGCGGTTCGACCCCAAGCAGAACCGGTCGCTGAAAAAGGCGATCATCGCGGCGCGCAAGTCGATGATCCCCGAGAACTACATCCAGCGGGTCATCCAGTTCGCTCAGCAGGGCTATGACCGGATCGATTTCCAGACCTATGACACCGACTGGGATTCCGATGCCTACCTGACGGTCTCGGGCCAAAACTCCAACAACTCGGTCCGGGTCTCCAACGACTTCCTGAAGGCGGTCGAGGCAGGTGACAGCTGGGCCCTGATCCGGCGCACCGACGGCGATGTCAGCGACACCGTCGACGCCAAGACCCTTTGGGACAAGATCTCGCACGCCGCCTGGGCCTGCGCCGATCCGGGACTGCAATACGACACCACGATCAACGAGTGGCATACCTGCCCGGCGGGTGGGCGCATCGATGCGTCGAACCCCTGCTCCGAGTACATGTTCCTCGACGATACCGCCTGCAATCTTGCGTCGCTGAACCTGATGAAATTCCGCCTCGAGGACGGTCGGTTCGATATCGCCAGCTATGAGCACGCGGTTCGGCTATGGACCGTCACCCTCGAGATCGCCGTGATGATGGCGCAGTTCCCGTCCAAGGAAATCGCGCGGCTGTCCTTCGACTACCGCACCCTGGGCCTGGGTTACGCCAATATCGGCGGGCTGCTGATGGCCGCCGGCCATGGCTATGACAGCGACGAGGGCCGCGAGATCTGCGGGGCGCTTACCGCGATCATGACCGGTGTCTCCTATGCCACCTCGGCCGAAATGGCCGGCGAGCTGGGCCCGTTCAAGTGCTACAAGGACAATGCCGAGCACATGCTGCGCGTGATCCGCAATCACCGCCGTGCCGCCCATGGCGAGGCCGAGGGCTATGAAGGTCTGACGATCCTTCCGGTGCCGCTCAACGCGGCGAACTGCCCGGACTCCGACCTGACCACGGCGGCCCGCCGCGCTTGGGACAAGGCCTTGGCGCTCGGTGAGCAGCATGGTTACCGCAATGCCCAAGCGACGGTGATCGCGCCGACCGGCACCATCGGTCTGGTCATGGATTGCGACACCACGGGTATCGAGCCCGACTTCGCGATCGTGAAGTTCAAGAAGCTCGCCGGTGGCGGTTACTTCAAGATCATCAACCACGTTGTCCCGGAGGCCCTGGGCCTGCTCGGCTACAATGACACGCAGATTGGCGAGATCACCCGCTACGCGGTGGGTCATGGCACCCTGGACGGCGCGCCCGGCATCAATCACGCCTCGCTTTCCGCGAAAGGCTTTGGCGAGACCGAGATCGAGATGTTGGAAGCGGCCATGGCCAATGCCTTCGACATCAAGTTCGCCTTCAACAAATGGACCCTGGGCGAGGCGTTTTGCACCCAGACCCTCGGGTTCAGCGACGCGCAATTGAACGACATCTCCTTCGACATGCTGGCCGAGCTCGGCTTCACAAAACAGGAGGTCGAAGCCGCCAACACCTATGTTTGCGGGGCGATGACGGTCGAAAAGGCGCCGCATCTGAAGGACGAGCATCTGCCGGTCTTCGACTGCGCCAATGTCTGTGGCCGGATCGGCACCCGCTTCCTGTCCGCGGAAAGCCACATCCGGATGATGGCGGCGGCTCAGCCGTTCATCTCGGGCGCGATCTCCAAGACCATCAACATGCCGAACAGCGCCACCGTCGCCGATTGCGCCGATGCCTACATGCTGTCATGGCGTTTGGCGATCAAGGCGAACGCCCTGTATCGCGATGGCTCCAAGCTCAGCCAACCTCTCGCGTCCAGTCTGATCGAGGACGAGGACGAGTTGGACGACTTCCTGGAAGCTCCGGTCGCGGTCAAGGCCCCGGTCGTCGCCGAACGGATCATCGAGCGGGTTGTCGAGAAGGTCGTGGAGAAGGAACGTAGCGCCAGTCGCGGCCGCCTTCCTCATCGCCGCAAGGGCTATACCCAAAAGGCGAATGTCGGCGGTCACAAGGTCTATCTGCGGACCGGCGAGTACGAGGATGGCCGTCTCGGCGAGATCTTCATCGATATGCACAAGGAGGGCGCCGCCTTCCGCTCGTTGATGAACAGCTTCGCCATCGCGGTGTCCATCGGCCTGCAATACGGGGTGCCGCTGGAGGAATATGTCGACTCCTTCACCTTCACCCGCTTCGAGCCCTCGGGCATGGTCACCGGGAACGACGCCATCAAGATGGCGACCTCGATCCTCGACTATCTGTTCCGCGAGCTGGCGATCTCCTATCTCGACCGTCACGATCTCAGCCACGTCAACAAGGACGACCTGCAGCCCGATACCGTGGGTGACGCCGACGAGGAATACGGCGCCATGGAGAAGCTGAAGGAGATGGCGAGCCGCGGCTATGTGCGTAACAACCTTGTGGTTCTCCAGGGCGGCGCGAACAAGGCCACCGGCACCGACAACGCCACCGCGACCGTCGCGGTCGAGCCGGCATCGGAGGCCGAGACGGTGATGGCATCAAGCGACGCCGCGCCCACACACGGCAACGGACAGGGCAGCGGCCATGGCGGTAACGGTGCTCTGCAAGCGGCTCCGTCGAATGGCACGGCCAAACCGGTCGCGGTCAGCGAAACCGTCATGGACGCGGTCGACACCAAACTGGCCCAGATCCGCGAAGCCCGCATCAAGGGCTACGAGGGTGAAGCCTGCGAGGAATGCGGCAACTTCACTCTGGTGCGCAACGGTACCTGTATGAAGTGCAACACTTGCGGTGGAACCAGCGGCTGTAGCTAAGCCACGCTGAACCGCGAACTTGAAACGGCGGCCTCGGGCCGCCGTTTTTTGTTATTATGGAAACGGCCCGCCAACGGAAAACCCCGGATATGAGCAGACCAATTTTGCGGCTTTCCGACTGTTACGCGTTCTTCGCGCCGCTGGTGTTGATGGTCGAGCTCAACATGATCTCCAAGTCGGCGATCCATGCCTTTCTCGCGCGGACCGAGACACCGGATGTCACGCTCGCGGCTTTCAACGCCGCCTTCACCTTCTACTTCGCGATCACAAGCACGACGGAGGTTATCGTCGCGCTCAGCCTTTCCTATCTGAAGACCCGGGCGGATCTGCGGCGGATCATAGGTTTTACGGCGACCGTGCTCTGCGTGCCCTGGACCATCGCGCTTTTCGCGGTGTTCACGGACCTTGGCAACGAGATCTTCGGTGGCTGGTTCGGGCTTAGCGCGCAAGGTCAACTCGAGGCGCGCTGGGCAACCGGCATGCTGGCGTTAAGCGCGCCGGTCCTGCTGCTCCGCGGAACCGCCTTCGCCTTGTTGATGCTGAACCGCAAAACCATAGTCATCACCTGGAGCACCCTGGTCCGCCTCTCCTCGCTCGCCGTATCTCTCCTATTTCTCCCGCTTTGGTTGGACGGCGCGGCGATTGGCGCCGCGGCACTGGTTTTCTGCATGGCATCCGAGACCGTATTCGCCTGGTTCTTTGCCTGGAAGTATTTGGCGGCGATGCCCGCGGGTCACGTCACCAAAGGCACGTTCGGCCACTATTGGCGGTTTTCCTGGCCCCTTGTCATAAACTCCTCGGCCGAAATGGGAGTCATCTTCGCCATCAACCTGTTTCTCGGCCGCTTGCACGAAGCGGAGTTGGCCATCGCGGCGTTCGGGATCATTCACGGGTTGGTATCGCTGCTCATGGCGCCGATGCGCAACCTGGCGCAGACCGCGCAAACACTGGTTTCTCGCCGGGAAGACGTTCGCGTGATCGTCGTGTTCATGATGCAACTTATCGTGGGCTTCGTAATCCTCGCGCTGGTGCTGTTCCAGACACCATTGCGGGACACGGTCCTGCGCGGCGTGATGGGCTTGACGCCCGCCTTGGCTAACTATTGCGAGCCGGCGATGGGCCTTGCCTTCACGATGGCGGTCTTTTGGGCCTGCACCGCGCTGTTCCGGGGGCTGTTGTCAAAAGCACGGACCACCACGGCGCTCGCGACCGCCGGCATGTTGAGAATAGTGACCGCTGTCCTCGCGGGCTCGATCAGTCTGAGTTATCCCGAGTTGAACGGCGGCGTGCTCGGCATCATGGCCTGGGTGTCGTCTTATGTAGTGGAGTCCTGCCTCAGTGGATGGCGCCTGCGGCGGATCGGTTGGTTCATTGGGACGGAAGTTGATCAGTCATCCGGGCCCGCATCTTGACCAAGGCGAGCACCGTGTCGATCGTCGGCGTGGGCACGCCGGCGAGCGCCGCCATTTCCGCCGCCGCGCCGATGATCGGCACAATCTCCATCGGCCGCCCCCGTTCCAGGTCCTGCAACATCGATGTCTTATGAAATCCGGCGCCATCGCGGGTTGTTTTGATCCGGGCATCGATCCGGTCACCGGGATCGGAGCCCAGCGCCCGACCGATCGAAAGCACTTCGGACATCAAGCGCCGCAACAGCGCATGCATGTCCTCGTCGTCAACCATCGCCCCGGTATGGGACAGCGTCAGGGCGCTGGTCGGGTTATAGGCGACATTGCCCATGAGCTTGACCCAGATGTCCTGGCGAATGTCCGAGCTGATACGGCACTCGATACCAGATGCCTCCACCGCCGCTTGAAAGCTTTTACAGCGCTCGGATTCCGAGCCGTCGGGCTCGCCGATCCGATATCGGTAGGAAGCGCTGGCCGACTTGATCACACCCGGCTCGATGACTTCGCTCGCGACATAGGTAATGCAGGCGATGGCGCGTTCCGGCCCGATGCCGTTCCATTGCTTGTCGTCCGGGTCAACGGACTTGATCCGCCGCCCCTCCCAGGGCCCGGGCAGTTTATGAAAATACCACCACGGAACCCCGTTCATCGCCGTCGCGACGGTCGTCTCCGGTCCCAGTAGCGGCTGCATCGCGTCGACAACACCGGGCGCCTGATAGGACTTCAGGGACATGACCACGAAATCCTGCGGGCCGAGGGTCGAGGGATCGTCCGTCACCCTGGGATGGGTAACGAAAGTCTCATCGCGGGTAATCTGTTTCAATCCATGCGCGCGCATGGCCTCCAGATGTGGGCCGCGGGCGATAAGGCTGACGTCATAGCCTTGGCGGCTCATCATCGCGCCTAAATGCCCGCCGATCGCCCCGGCGCCGTAAATCGTGATCTTCATGGCTTTTTCGGCTCCCCGCCGCGACGTCGCTACCCCGGGGAGTTTGGTTGCGAACGCCGGCGACCGCAACGTTATAGCGGTCAATCCTCGATTGTCTTTCGGCATATCCTCGAAGGGCCGGAGATCGTATCCTGCCATGATCGGTTCGCGCGCAACCTCCCATGTCTTCTCGAACCAGAGGACCGTGCCGCGATTGTATTGCCACCTCGACTTTCATGTCCGAGCAAAAGGAACATCCCCGTGCCTGACGCAACGCCAGAAATCATCCTTCACAACTACCCCCAATCTCCAGTCGCCGAGAAAGTGCGGGTCGCGTCGGCATCAAGGGTGTTTCGTGGCGCGATGTCGAAATTCCGCGGCTACCCCCGAAGCCGATGCTCACACCCCTCACCGGCGGTTATCGACGGACCCCGGTTATGCAGATCGGCGCCGACATTTTTTGCGATAGCCAATGCATCATCCAAGAACTCGACCGGCGCCATCCGAGCCCGCCCTTCGCGCCCACCGCCGACCAAGGCCTGATCTGGTGTCTGGGACGATGGACGGACGGCGCGCTCTTTGACCTAGGGGTGAAGATTGTCCTGGGATCCGCCGGCGACGCGCTACCCAGGGATTTCGCCGAGGATCGCGGGCGTCTTTATCTCGGACAGGATTGGGCCGAGGGCCTGAAAGCAGCGAATGCTCAACTGCCGCACTTGGTCGCGCAGATGCGCGCGACCTTGGCCAATCTGGACACGCTGCTTGGCGATGGTCGGTCGTATCTTCTAGGTCAGGCACCCGCGGCAATCGATGCCCAGATATACTACGTGATCTGGTTCCTGCGCGGTCGGTGGGATGGCGGCCCGACATTGCTGTCCGAGTTTCCCGACCTGGTGCGCTGGGAGACGAATGTCCGGTCGATTGGACATGGGGAATCATCCGAAATGAGCCCACAAGACGCCATCGCCGCCGCGAGCGCCGCCACGCCCGCCTCGCCGACCGGCGTCGCGCCAGGCGATCCGCAAGGCCTGGAAGTCGGAATGTCCGTTACGGTCAGCCCGGATGTCGATGGCGGCGAACAGCCGGTTTCCGGGACGATCCGCCACGCGACCTCGGAGACGATTGTCGTCGATCGTCACGACAAGGATATCGGCGCGCTGAGTGTCCATTTCCCCCGATTTGGATATCGTGTTGTGGTCGTCTGACCGGTACCGATCACGAGACAGGCGCCGCCGTGTCTCGGGGCCGCCCGGTTTCACGTTGCTTCGCGTGATGGTAGACTTCAACAAGATTGCGCGAACCGGCTTGGCGATCACCGCCAATCAACAGCAAATGGCGCGGCCATGACGATCGACATCCCCCGCCCCGAGGGAATGGGCGATACCATCAGCTGGCTGTTTGATTTCTGGCTGTCCAAGTTCGATGGCGACCGCCGCCCAGCCAAGCACGACATGGATGCCCTGGAACTCGGCACCCTTAATCCCTCCATTTTGCGCCAGCTTTGCCTGTATGACGTCGAGCGCGATCCCTACCGGTTTCGCTACCGGCTTGTCGGCGGCGCGATCCCCGATGCTGGTGGTTTCGCGAAGCGTGGCCTGTATATCGATGACGTCGAACCCTCCGGTCAGGTCGACGCCGCTTTGATCAAGACCTGCGAGACTGGCGTGCCTTGGTACAAGACCGGCCCCTCGATGATCGCGCATCGCACGAATATCGCGGCGATCGAGGCCCTGACCGTTCCGCTAAACGGCGAAACGGATCGAATCGATTTTCTAATGTCCTGTTCGGTCTATCATTGGGAAAAGGGATTTTCCCCCACCAATTCTCTCGGCGTGGCACCCTGTTGAAGGTCGTCAACGACGGTTAATGACCGGCGAGGATCGCGTCGGAGATCTTTTCCGCCGTCATCAGAACCGGGAAGTTGGTGTTCGCGCAGGGCACCACCGGAAATACCGACGCGTCGCAAACCCGCAGCCCATCGATCCCCTTCACCCGACCAGCCGTGTCGACCACCGACATCGGGTCATCGGCGCGGCCCATCCGGCAGGAACACGAGGCGTGCCAGACGCCGACCGCGCCCTTGCGCACGAATTCCTCCATCTTCTCCTCGTCCTCCAGCACGTCCTTCATCGTGTAGGAATCGACCACGAACCTGTCCATCAGGAAGTTCCGCAGCGGTTTCGGGCCGTCGAGCAGCTTGGCGGCGAGCCCGGTGAACATCTCGTTGAAGGTGGTCTTGGTGCCGAACTGGCGCACCTTATCGCCCCAAACGGCGGGAAAGGCGCGGCTGGCGACATGGGCCATCTTGGGATTTGCATGCACCTTGGCCATCAGCCGCACGCCCTCCATGAGCCGGTCCAGGTCG
>JADHLJ010000223.1 GCA_016780745.1 Alphaproteobacteria bacterium
GGCCAGCAACCGGACCCCGAGACCGGCGCGCGCGCGGTCCCGATCTATCAGACGACGTCCTATGTGTTTCGAGACGTCGATCACGCGGCCTCGCTGTTCAATCTGGAGCGCGCCGGGCACATTTACTCGCGGATCTCCAATCCGACCGTCGCGGTGCTGGAAGAGCGAATCGCGGCGCTTGAGGGCGGTGTCGGCGCGGTCGCGACGGCGAGCGGGCACGCGGCCCTGGTTCTCGGCATTCTGACGCTCATGGGTCAAGGCGGCCATATCGTCGCCTCCAGCGCGCTCTATGGCGGCAGTCACAACCTGTTCAGCCATACCTTGCCCCGGTTCGGCATCGAGACCACCAAAGTGCATCCCCGTGATATCGACGGCTTCCGCAAGGCGATCCGGCCCGAGACCCGTCTGGTGTTTGGCGAGACCATCGGCAATCCCGGCCTTGAGGTGATGGACTTGGAAGCGATTTCCGCCATCGCCCACGAAGCCGGCGTGCCACTGATGGTGGACTCGACCTTCGCCACCCCGCATCTCTGCCGGCCGTTCGAGCATGGCGCCGATATCATCGTTCATTCCGCGACCAAATGGCTGGGCGGCCATGGCGTCGCGATCGGCGGTGTTCTGGTTGATGGCGGCAATTTCGATTGGGAAGCCTCGGGCAAGTTCCCGACCCTGACGGAGCCTTATGCTGGTTATCACGGGCTCGACTTCGCCGAGGAGTTCGGCCCGCAAGCCTTTGTCATGCGCGCCCGGGCCGAAGGTCTGCGCGATTTCGGCGCCTGCATGGCACCGGCCACGGCATTTCACATCCTGCAGGGCGTCGAGACCCTGCCGCTTCGCATGGACCGGCATGTCGCCAATGCCCGCAAGGTGGCGGCGTTTCTCGCCAACTCGGACGCGGTGGAATGGGTCGCCTACCCCGAACTCGACACGCATCCGGACAAGGAGCTCGCGGCGCGGCTTCTGCCCAAGGGGGCCGGGTCAATGCTCGCCTTCGGCATCAAGGGCGGGCGCGACGCCGGCAAAATCTTCATCGAGAAGCTGGCCGTGTGGTCGCATCTGGCGAATGTCGGAGACGCCAAGTCATTGGTCATTCATCCCGCGAGCACAACGCATCAGCAGATGGACGCCGAGACCATGAAGGCCGCGGGCTTGTCTGAGGATCTGGTCCGCCTGTCGGTCGGCCTGGAAAGCCCTGATGATCTGATCGCCGATTTGAGGCAAGCGATGCGCGCCGCCACCCTACGCAAGGCAGGTTAACCATGGAGTTATCTATCGGCGGTCGCTCCGCCTTCGTCGCCACGGGCGGACGCCCCTTTGATACTGAAAAACCGGCGCTGGTGATGGTGCACGGCGCCGGCATGGATCACACGGTCTGGTCGATGCAGGCACGGTACTTCGCGCATCACGGCTTTTCGGTGATGAACCTGGACCTGCCGGGCCACGGTCGCTCCGAGGGTCCGGCGCCAAGCACGATCGCCGACTATACCGACTGGCTGGCGGACGCCCTTCAATCCAGCGGCGCGCGCGACGTTCATCTGATCGGCCATTCCATGGGATCCCTGATCGCCATGTCGCTGGCCGCGCGCGACGATAGCGGTGTGCGAAAACTGGCGTTGCTGGGAACCTTGCCGCATATCCAGGTCGCGGACGGCCTGTTGTCGGCGGCCCGGAACAACGATCACTCGGCTTATGAGAGCATCGTGGGTTGGGGCGTCGGACGGCGGGCCCAGATGGGTGGACATCGCGCGCCCGGATCCTGGATCGCCGGCACCAGCCTGCGTCTGTTGGAGGCGGGACAACCCGGTGTTCTCGCCAACGATCTCGCCGCCTGCCACCAATGGACCGACGGAGCGGACACGGCGGCGCGCATCACCTGCCCCACGCTTCTATTGCTCGGCGCCGATGATCGGATGACACCCGCGCGCGGCGCCAAGCCGCTGGGCGAGGCAATCTCGGATAGCCGGACCATCGTGCTGAGCGGCGCCGGGCATATGATGATGGCCGAACAACCGGACGAGACCTTGGACGCGCTCTCCAAGTTCTTCGAGGAACCCGCCCGATGAGCGAGATGGCGGAGGTTGCGGAGAGCCGAGATCGCTACGCCTGGTTCGTTGATATTCCAACCCGCTGGATGGATGTCGACATCTACGGCCACGTGAACAATGTCGAGTACTACTCTTACTTCGATACCGCCGTGGCCGCGCACCTGATCGAGGTCGGCGGTCTTGATCCGCATACCAGCTCCGTAATCGGCCTTGTGATAGAGACCAAATGCGTGTTCAAGAAATCCTTGTTGTTTCCGGTCGTGGTCAATGCCGGTCTAAGGGTCGCGCATATCGGCCGGAGCAGCGTTCGCTATGAAATCGGTCTCTTCCGCGCGGGCGACGACGAGCCCGCCGCGACCGGTCATTTCGTGCATGTCTATGTCGAGCGCGCCACCCAGAAGCCAGCCCCGATCCCGGACAAACGGCGCGCCGCGATGCAGCAACTCGTAATGAGTCCGACGCCGGAATGATCGCCGCCACCACCAGTGCAACGCGGGTCTTTCACCCCCGGGCGCCGATCCTCTATAGTCAGAACCGTTGGCCTTTAAACATGAATGGTAGCCATGGCCGAAAGATCCGCTAACGCGCCCCGGCAAGAAGACTACGGCTTTGATCTGACGAAGGTTTTCGCGTCCATGGTCTCCGTGCGCTCGCATATCCCCGAGGACGCGCATACCGCGTCGATCCTGGGAACCGAACGCGGCGGCAACGGCATCGTCATTCGCGAGGAAGGCGTCGTCTTGACCATCGGCTATCTCGTCACCGAAGCCGAGACGATTTGGCTGACGGACCATACCGGCAACGCGGTTCAGGGCCATGTCCTGGGCTATGACCAGGAGACCGGGTTCGGGCTAATTCAGGCGCTTGGACGGCTGAACGTGCAAGCCATCGAGATCGGTCGGTCAGCGGACGTGCGCGAGGGCGACCCGGTGATCCTCGCCGGTTTTGGTGGTCGCTCAAGCTCGATCAGCGCGGAAGTTATCGCCGTGCGCGAATTCGCCGGTTATTGGGAGTATTTGCTGGACGAGGCGATCTTCACGGCGCCGGCGCATCCCAACTGGGGAGGCGCGGGGCTGATTGGCGCCAATGGCGAGCTGCTTGGCGTCGGATCACTGTTCATCCAACACGGCGGCGCCGACGGCGAGGCGGTGGACGGCAACATGGTGGTTCCGATCGATTTGCTGGCGCCGATCTATGACGAAATGGTCACATTGGGCCGCCCCAATAAGAAGCCTCGCCCCTATATGGGCCTGTTCGGAACCGAGGTAGAGGATCGCGTCGTGGTCGCGGCCCTCAGCGATAATGGCCCCGCGGATCAGGCCGAGGTTGAGGTCGGTGATATTATCCTGGCCGTGTCGGGCCAGCCGGTGACCTCGCTCGCCGACATGTTCCGCAAGGTCTGGTCGCTGGGCCATGCCGGGATCGAGGTTCCGCTCGCGCTCGGACGCGACGGCGAGATTATCCAGGCTAATCTGGAAACCATCGCCCGCTCGGACCTTCTCAAGGGCCCGAAGCTGCACTAACCACGCGGTCTCTCCGTTGATCGACGCACAACCAGGAGAAAGCCATGAAGATTGGTTTCATCGGTCTCGGGCTAATGGGGCATGCCGCGACCAAGGCGCTCGTGGAACGCGGGCATACGGTAACCGGCTATGACATTCTCGCCGATAAGGTCGAGGCGGCGCGCGGCCACGACGTCCAGGCCGCCGCCTCTCCGGCCGAGGTCGCGTCCAAAAGCGATGTCGTAATGGTCTCCGTGACCTCGACCGACGCGGTGCGCGCGGTGGTCTTCGGCGAGGCCGGCGTGGCGACGAGCGACGGCGCGGGCAAGGTGCTGATCGATCTTTCGACAACCGAGGTTCCCGCGACCCAGGACATGGCGGAGCGCCTGAAATCGGCTTCCAACATGGGTTGGGTTGACGCGCCGGTCTCTGGTGGGCCCGAGGCGGCGGGAACCGGGAGCCTCGCGATCATGGCCGGCGGTAGCGAGGCGGATATGCGGATCGCCGAGCCCGCGCTCAACGAGCTTGCCGGCGTGCTCACCCATATGGGGCCGGTGGGTTCCGGCCAGGTGACCAAGATGGTCAATCAGGTGCTGGTTCTCAATTCCTATGTTTTGCTCGCCGAGGCATTGGCGCTGGCCGAGGCGGGCGGCGTCGACGCGGCCAAGATCCCGGCGGCGCTGGGCACCGGACACGCGGGCTCGAACCTGCTTCAGGCGGTGTTTCCGCGTATGGCCGAGCGCGATTTCGAGCCCCGAGGCTATGCCCGTCAAGCGCTTAAGGATCTCGACATGGTCAAGGAACTGGCGCGCGGCCTCAAGACCCCGACGCCGATGACCGGACAAGCCGCCGAGCTGTTTCGCGTCTTGGTCACCAAGGGACACGGCGAAACCGACGGCACCGCGATCCTAAAAATGTACGACCCCAGCGAACGACTTTAGACGAACGCTGGGAGATCCAGCTTCGTCACGCGCGCTCACCGTCGATCAATTCTGGTTGTGCGAGCGCGGTTCGCGATTGTGTTCATCTCCCGGACGTCCAATCCTTCCTCTACGGGCAAAACAGCCCCGTTGACCATATTCATGGAGGGATTGGGGAACATGAAATTTAATCTTATTGGCGCCGCGGTGGCCGCCGGAGTCATGGCCCTGGTTTCGACGGGCGCGCACGCGGCGGACTGCAATCCCAGCAAGACTCTCGCCGATGACATGACACCTGAACAGGCGCAAGCGGTCTATGACTGCCTCAAGGATGGCCTCTACAAGGGCTATAACAAGAACGCCAAGGCCAAGGAGGGCAAGGGCAATCTGGCGACCTATGCCAGGGACTTCCGCGACTGGACGGTCGCCGCGAAGTTCCCCGCCGCCCCCGGCTTTCACGGCAGCCGTTTTCTGATGACCTATGTCAATTCCGTGGGCGCGGACGAGTACCTGAAATACAAGGACGAGAACGTCAACATCCCCGCGGGCACGGTCATCGCCAAGGAATCCTTCAAGATCGGCACCAAGGGCAAGGGCAAGGGCAAGGCGCGTAAGGGTCCCCTCTTCCTGATGGAGAAGCTCGCGGCGGGAACCTCGCCCAAGACCATGGACTGGCAGTACACCGGCGTGCTGCCGAACGGCAAGCCGATGAAGTTCAATCCGGTTAAGGCCTGCAGCAAGTGTCACATGGAGAACTTCGCCGAGCAGGGTGGTCTTGGATACCCGATCGAGGAAGCTCGGATCGGCAATTAATCAAACCGATCGCTTGGCGGGGAGCCCCCCTTCCCGCCGAACGAAAGACCGGTATCCACCCCGGTCGGATGGGCCCCACGGGGCCCATCGCCGTTTCTGGACCGTTAAGGGCCCTGGACCTCAGTCCTCGGGATCGAGCGGTATGAAGATCGAATGGCGGATCTTGCCCTCCAGCGCCTTGGAGAGATGGCCCTTGCCGGTGATGTCCTCGACCAGGATCACCTCGCCGGCGCCGATCTCGCGAACCTCGCCATCGCTGGCGGTGATCCGCACGCCGCCATCAAGATTGATGATGTATTGCCGGCGCGGCGCGGTGTGCCAGTCCAGCTCATAGGTCGCCGGTGACTGACGGAAGATGATGCCATGCGCCGGTAGACGCGCGGAAAGCTTGCTGGTGCGCCGGTCCTCGGCCCACTCGACCTCGACATCCCGGAAATGAGACTCGCCGTTTTCGTCGGCGTAGAGATTATGAATGCGCATGGTTGCTCGCCCCCTGGTTTGGCCAACCCTGAATTCGTTCGCGATGATGGTCCGCGCGAGGATCAGGCGCAAGCACCCCGCTGGCTACTCCGACAACGCCTCATATACTTGCGCCGCCGACGGCATCGGCCCGATCGCCCCGTAGCCTTGGGTCGAAAGCGAGGCCGCGGTCACGCCATATGACGCCGCGGCGAAGGGATCGTCGCCAGCCGAGAGCCGCGCCAGAAAACTCCCAACGAACGTGTCGCCGGCGCCGCTGGTATCCACCACTGTCACGTCCGGCGGGACAAAGCCTCGGCGCTCTCCACCGACTTCGATCACGGCACCGGCTTCTCCGCATTTGAGAGCGAGGATCTCCGCGCCCATCGCTCCATAGAAATCCATGACCGCATCAAGATCCTCGACGTCGGAGAGCACTCGCGCCTCATCGAGGCTCGGCAGCAGAATATCGGCGCGGCGGGCCGTGTCATGGATCGCCGATCGCGCTGTTTCCAGATCCCAGAGGTTGAGCCTCAGATTGGTGTCATAGGCCACCTTTACGCCCGCCGCCCGGGCGATATCAATGGCCCGATCCACGGTCGCCAGCGCGCTTTCGCTGATCGCCTGACTGATAGCCGAGACCGCCAGATACTTCGCCCGTTCGATCAATTCCACCGGCAGCGTTTCCGGCGTCATCCGACTCGCCGCCGAGCCCTTGCGGTAATAGGTGAAGTCGCGCCCCTCGGCGACCGGTTGAATAAAATACGCCGCCGTCGGGGCGCTTGGGTCACGCGCGACGCCGGAGGTATCGATCCCCTCGTCGCGCCATAGATCCATATACATGTCACCGAACCGGTCGGCGCCAAGCGCGGTGACATAGCCGACCCGCGCGCCCTGCCGCGCCGCCGCGATCGCGCAATTCGAGGTGTCGCCGCCAAAACCCTGGAGATAGACCGGGCGCCCGTCCGGGTCACCGATCCGGGTAAACTCCACCATGGGCTCGCCGAGACAGACGATATCGAGGGGTTCGGGACTCATGGGTCGCTCCGGGAGAATCACCACGCAATCCAAGCATCGGAGCCGTGATTTGACCAGTGCCGCGACAAGACTCTCCTACCGATACCCCCGGTGAACTTGCTAATGTCACGTCAGTTCCGCATGACATAACGACTTTTCCACATCCGAGGGGGACCCGGTCCATGGGTAACGCGACTTTGACGCCGGCAGATTTAGAAACACTGGCCAAATGGGACACTCCCACAATCTGCAACGGCCTGGAGATCCTCAGCGCCGAGTATCGGGTGAAGAGCTTTACGGTCGAGAACATGCGCTGCTTCGATCCCTCACTTAAGCCGATCGTCGGCTATGCTCGGACCGCGATGATCCGCGCGATGGCTCCCTCCAAGGACTCTCCCGAGGAAGCACGCGAGATGCGGGCGCGGTATTACGAGACAATCGCCGCCGACCCGGCCCCCTCGATTAGTGTGATTCAGGATGTTGATTCGACACCCGGCTTTGGCGCTTTCTGGGGTGAGGTGAACACCGCCATTCACAAGGGCCTCGGGTGCCTCGGCGTGGTCACGAACGGATCCTTCCGCGACATCGATGCCTGCGCGCCTGGCTTTCAGCTTCTCGGCGGCAAGGTCGCGCCGAGCCACGCCTGGGTCCATCTCGTCTCGATCGAATGCGAGGTGAATGTCTTCGGCATGACGGTCAAGCCCAACGATATCATTCACGCCGATCAGCATGGCGCCGTCGTGGTTCCCGAGGATTGCGTGAAAAAACTGCCCGGAGCGATCGATCTGATGGAACGCCGCGAGGCGGTGATCCTCGGGGTCGCCAGGGCCCCCGGCTTCAATGTCGAGATCCTGAAGAAGGCCATGGCCGATTCGGCCGAGATCCATTGAGGACGATGCGATGAACACCACCCCCAACAAGAAGCGCGTCCTGGTCATCCAGGATCTGCATCCCTCTGGCATGGCGATGCTGGAAGCACGCGATGATGTCGAGATCGTCGTCGTCAATTCCCTGGACGAGGACGAGATCGCGGCGGCGGCCAAGGACGTTCACGGCATGACCGTGCGCGGCGCCCGGATCACCAAGAAGATCATGGACCAGGCCCCCGACCTGATGGTCGTCTCGCGTCACGGTGTCGGCTATGACGCGGTGGACTTGAACGAGCTCAACCGCCGCGAGGTGCCGCTCTGCATCGCCATTCACTCCAATATGGTCTCGGTGGCCGAGCAAGCGATGGCGTTTCTGTTGCACCTCGCCAAGGAGATCAATTTCTACGATCCGATCACCCGCAAGGACAGTTGGGCCGAGCGCTATCCGGTTCGAGGCGTGGATCTGGAAGGTAAGAACCTTCTGATCGTCGGGTTCGGACGTATCGGCAGCCGTGTCGCCAAGCGCGCCAACGGCTTCGACATGAAGGTCTACGCATACGACCCCTATATCGACGACGCGGTAATCCGCGCCGGCGGGGCCGAGCCGGTCTCGGACTACAACGCCGTTCTCGGTGACATGGACGCGGTGGCGGTGCAT
>JADHLJ010000224.1 GCA_016780745.1 Alphaproteobacteria bacterium
TGCCTCGTCTCTCGCCAAAGCGCCAATCGCGACATCCCCGGATCATGGGCGCGGCGTTCGCCGTCGTGATCGCCGGAATGGTGCTTTCCTGCACACCTCGCATCGATAATCACGGCAATGAGATCGATCTCGATAATCTAGTGGAGATTGAGCCGGGCAAGACCCGTAAAAGTCGGGTGAGCGCGCTGTTGGGCGCCCCGTCCTCGATGTCGGATTTCGGCGAGGACACCTGGTTCTATATCGGCTCCACCACCAAGACCGTCGGCTTTTTCAGCCCTGAACTGGTCAATCGCAAGGTCGTCTACATCGCTTTCGACAAGGAAGGCGTCGTGGGGTCCATCGGTAAGCTGTCCGAGGCCGATGGCAAGAAAATCGAGATCGTCGACCGCGAGACCCCCACCGCCGGACAGCGCATCACGCTGTTGCAACAGTTGATCGGCAATATCGGCCGCTTCAACGACGCCGGAAACTGAGCCGCTTCTCCAACCACAAAAGCTTTCCGAAACAGAAAAAGGGCCTTGGATTTACGTCCAAGGCCCTTTCCATGTCGATGTTTCGTCGGATCAGGCGGCTAGCGCGGCCAGCAGCAGGATCGCGACGATGTTGATGATCTTGATCATCGGGTTGATGGCCGGTCCGGCGGTGTCCTTGTAGGGATCACCAACGGTGTCACCGGTCACCGCGGCCTTATGGGCATCGGAGCCCTTGCCGCCGTGATTGCCGTCCTCGATGTACTTCTTGGCGTTATCCCAGGCACCGCCACCCGCCGTCATCGAGATGGCGACGAAGATGCCGGTAACGATGGTGCCAAGCAGCATCGCGCCGATCGCGGTGAAGGCCGCGGCCTGACCACCAATCAGCTTGATCACGAAGTACATCACCACCGGCGCCAGGACCGGAAGCAAGGACGGGACGATCATTTCCTTGATCGCAGCCTTGGTCAGCAGGTCGACGGCGCGGCCGTATTCCGGCTTGACCGTGCCTTCCATGATGCCGGGGTTCTCGCGGAACTGGCGACGAACCTCCTCGACCACCGAACCGGCGGCGCGGCCCACGGCCTGCATGCCCATCGAGCCGAACAGGTACGGCAGCATGCCGCCGATGAACAGGCCAACGACGACATACGGATCCTGCAGCACGAACTGGACATCCAGCTCCGGGAAGTAGTGCTTCAGATCCTCGGTATAGGCCGCGAACAGCACCAGAGCCGCGAGACCGGCGGAGCCGATGGCATAACCCTTGGTCACCGCCTTGGTGGTGTTACCAACGGCGTCCAGCGCGTCGGTGGTGTTGCGCACCTCCTCCGGCAGGTTGGCCATCTCGGCAATGCCACCGGCGTTATCCGTGACCGGGCCGTAGGCGTCGAGGGCGACAACCATACCGGCCAGGGCCAGCATCGTGGTCGCGGCAATGCCGATTCCAAAGATACCGCCCCAGATATAGGCCGCGAGGATACCGCCGGAGATGATCAGCGCCGGCAGCGCGCAGGCTTCCATGGAGACCGCGAGGCCTTGGATGACGTTGGTGCCATCGCCGGTCTCGGAGGACTTGGCGACGCTGCGAACCGGGCGATATTCGGTGGAGGTGTAGTACTCCGTCACCCAGATGATCAGACCGGTCACGACCAGGCCGACCATGGCGCAGTAGAAGATATGGCGACCGGTTGTCTCAACACCGTTCGAGAGTTTGAACTCCGTGTCGAAACCGAGCATCTGCCAAGTCACCACGCCGATCAGGACCGCGGAGATCACCGCGCTCGAGATAAAGCCCTTATACAGGGCCCACATGATGTTCTTGTCGGCGCCGAGCTTGACGAAGAAGGTGCCGATCACCGAGGCAACGATGCAGACCGCGCCGATCACCAGCGGGTACAGCATCAGCGTCGCCGCCGTCTCGCCGGTGAAGAAGATCGCCGCGAGCAGCATCGTCGCGACCACCGTGACCGCGTAGGTCTCGAACAGGTCGGCGGCCATGCCGGCGCAGTCACCGACATTGTCACCGACGTTATCGGCGATCGAGGCGGCGTTGCGGGGGTCATCCTCGGGAATGCCGGCTTCGACCTTTCCGACCATGTCACCGCCAACGTCGGCGCCCTTGGTGAAGATGCCGCCGCCGAGACGCGCGAAGATCGAAATCAACGAGGCGCCGAAGCTAAGCGCGACCAGGGCTTCCAGCACGTGCCGCATGCCGGCGTCCGTGGAGGTGTCGTAGTAGCCGAGCAGGAAGAAGTAATAACCGGCGACACCCAGAAGGCCGAGGCCAACCACCAGCATGCCGGTGATCGCGCCGGACTTGAACGCGATGTCCAGCGCCGGCTCCATCCCGACCGTGGCGGCCTGGGTCGTGCGGACATTGGCGCGTACGGAGACGTACATGCCGATATAACCAGCGATCCCCGAAAGCACGGCGCCAATCACGAAACCGACGGCGACCGTCATGCCCAGCGACCAGGCCAGGATGAGGGTCACGACCACGCCGACGATCGCGATCGTCGAGTACTGCCGGTTCAAGTAAGCGGCGGCGCCTTCTTGAATGGCGGCCGCGATTTCCTGCATTTTCTCGTTTCCAGGATCGGCCGCGAGCACGCTGCGCGCCGCCAACACGCCGTAAAGCAACGCAAGCGCTCCACAAACGATCACGAGGGTGAACATTTCATTCATGTTCGGGGATCCTTCATTGGTTCAATTGACGTCGCGCCGGGACAGATATTCCGGGGAGCGATACTCGGCTTCCCGGAGTTTGGAAGGCCCGACGCGGACATGGGGCACCGATCTTGCGGATCGAGCCCACGAAATCGCGCGGAACATAGCAAAAAAAACGTGTGTGGCAACCGCGAAGCGGCGGTTTCGGCGGCTTTTTACTCTCCGGCCGCCGCCACCGCGCGGTTCTGCCGCATCAACCAGAACAAAAGCACGATGACAATGCCGATCAGAGGCAGCACGCTGAGGTTCACTTCGAGCCAGCCGAAATGGTGGAAAATCGCGCCGGCGGAGAAGGAAGAAACCGTCACGGTTGAAAAAACCATAAAGTCGTTCAGGCCTTGAACTTTGGCCTTTTCCGCCGGTGTATGGCATTCGCCCAACAAGGTCGTGCCGCCGATAAACAGGAAGTTCCAGCCGATTCCGAGCATCACCAGGCCCCACCAGAATTGATAGAGCTCAATCCCGGACGCCGAGATCCCAACACTCACGATCAAGGCCAGGGCGCCGATCATCATGATTCTGAGGACACCAAAGCGGGCGATCAACGAGCCGGTAAAAAACGACGGCGCGAACATCGCGAAGGCGTGCCACTGAATGACAAAGGCGGAATCCGTGAACGCGAAGCCGCAAGCAACGATCGCCAGCGGTGTCGCCGTCATCACGAAGCTCATCACGCCATATCCGATCATCGCGCCGGCCGCGGCGACCACGAATCGGGGCTGACGCATGATCTGGGGCAAGGGACGCCCCGATTCCTTTTGTTGCTCGGCGGTCTCGCGCGGAATTTTGACGAAGCGGAGGACCACCAAGATCAATGCCTGCAGCGCCGCCGCGACCACGAAACAGCCAGCATAAGTCACCGTGCCGACGCCCTCGATGTCGAACATGTCATAGGATTGCTTGGCCAGCTCCGGACCCAGCAACGCCGAGACGACGCCGCCGGCCATGACCAGCGATATCGCTTTGCTTCGAAAAGCGTCGCTGGCGGTATCGGCGGCGGCGTGACGGTAGAATACCGAGAAACCCATGAACACGCCCATCATGATCGAGCCGACGCAGAATCCGACGAAACTGCGCTCGAAGATCATCAAGGTGGCGAGCAACGCCCCGGCGACGCCGATAACCACGCCCAGCGAAAAGCCCATTTGCCGGCCGAACCGCCGCATCAGCAACGAGGCAGGCATGGTGGTCAGCATCGTCGCGGTGAATTGCAGCGCCAGCGGCAGGGTCGACAAGGCGGGGTCCGGCGACAGCGACTGGCCCACCAGGGCCGTCACGGTCATGCTCATCGACATCGCCGACATCGACAGGGCCTGACAACAGGCCAATAAGACGACGTTCCGGACGGTTGGATCACGCTCGGTCATTACGGGGCTCGCATGGTTTGTCGCGGTCGCGACGGCTACTTGATAGGGCGTTCGAATATGTTGACGAACAACAGGTCGACCACGACGCCCTCACCCAGAATCTCCTCGGCCTTGACCAGAAGACGCTGTTTGAGAAACGCCCGGTCATTGACGCCGGGTTCGATATCCAAGGCGTTCAATGCATGAATGTAAGTGATAAACGTGTCAATGATCCTCAGCAAATTTTGGTTCACAAGATCGGCGTGCTCGCCTGGACGGACCTCCACCAGAATATGAATGATCAAAAATCTGTCGACATCGTCATTTCGGAAAAGCGGAACCTGAAGCGGCTCGAGGTCTATCAGAACGGTGTTTTCCGGACGCGGTTCAACCAAGGGTTTTTCCGGCTCGGGCGGGACCTCTTGGCCTAGCATTGTCACCACCGCCGGTGGCAAGAGACCGGGCGCGAACATCGCGGTTCCAAAGACCCCGCCGCCGACCAGGGCCAAGACGCCCACCAGAATGATGACCAATTTCATGAAGGCTGACCGATTACCTCTATAGACCGGCTCGGGCGGCGCGGATCAGCCATGACGGTACCCCAGCCGATCCAGCGGCACCACCTCCCCGTCTCCATCGCGGACGGTTAATCCCAACCCCTCGACGATCTCGCCAATCCTGGAGACATCCACGGCCGCGTCACGAGAGCGTTTCGTCACGGTTTCGCGCGCGGTTTTGGGCGCGGTGAACAAAAGCTCGTAGTCGTCTCCACCACCGAGAATTTCGGCGATCGAAACCCCTCCCGCATCAACGAGAGAACGCGCGACCGGGGAAAGCGGAACATCCTCGGCCCGCAGTTCCGCCCCCACTTTGGAGGCGGCGCATATATGCGAAAGATCCTGCGCCAGGCCATCGGACACATCCATCGCGGCGGTCGCGTAATCCAGCAACGCGGCCCCAAGGACCACGCGCGGGCGTGGGAGATGATATCGGTCCACCAGGAACGCCGCGTTCTCCTCGGCATCGAGCGAGCCGTCCAGTACCCGCAAACCAAGCGCCGCGTCACCGATCGTGCCGGAAACGTATACATCATCGCCGACACGAGCGCCGGATCGCCGCAACACCGTACCGCCGACGCATTTTCCGAATATCGTGATCGACAGCATGGTCGGTCCGGGCGTCGAGACCGAGTCACCACCGATCAGGTGAACGCCAAAAATCTCCTGATCCTTGGCGAGGCCCAAAGCCAGGGCTTCGACCCATTGGTCACCCACCGCGGCGTCATCCGTGGTGCTCAACGCCAGGGTAAGCGTATAAGCCCAAGGCTCGGCGCCCATCGCGGCCATGTCGGAGAGATTACAGCGAAGCGCCTTTCGAGCGACGAGATCAGCGGGGTCATCGGGGCGGAAATGTACTCCCGCGACCACCGCGTCATTGGAAACCACCAGCCCCGTCAAATCTTCCACGGGCAACACGGCGGCATCGTCGTCAAGTCCCAACGCGCCCGGGAAACCGGACGCCAATGGTTTGAAGAATTTTTCTATGCGGCCGAATTCACCCAGCCCCATGACCTAACCCGTCCGATCCGTCCTCGGCGCCAAATCCTCGTCTTCGTCATCATCATCAACGCCGTCCCGCTCGCGCACGACTTGCGCAATCCGGTCCAGTACCCCGTTGACCAGCCCCACCGCCGTTTCGTCATAGAAGGCGTGAGTGACGTCCACATATTCACTAATGACGACGGCGGTCGGCGTGCGGCCATGGTTCAGCAACTCATGCGCCCCGACCCGCAGGATGGCCAGCAAGGTGCTCTCCAGGCGCTCGATCGCCCAACCCTCGACCAGTGTGTCGGAAATGATCGCGTCAACGGTCTCGCGCTCCTTGGCGGCCCCGAGGGTCAGCTCGCGGAACAATTCCTCGTCCGCGAGACCAAAGCTGGTCGTATCCTCGAGCTCGGTCAGGCGATGAGCCACGAACTCCTCGACAATCAAGGAGGCCGGCTTATCCGTCATTTGCATCTGATAGAGCGCCTGGACCGCCGCCAGACGCGACGTCGTGCGCGGCCGCAAGACGGATTTTCGTTCCTTGCGCCCCGCGCGTCGTTCCGCCTGCTTCAAACCCCGAACCTCGCCTTTAGTTCTATCAGGGAGAGACAGGCGATAACCGCGTCCCTGCCCTTGTTCTTGCGCCCGACATCCGCCCGCGCCCAGGCCTGCTCGCCAGTATCCACCGTCAGAATGCCATTGCCGATCGCCAGATCCCGGGTTAGCGCCAGCTCCGTCAGCCCCCGGGCACTCTCGCCGCAAACGATATCGTAATGCGAGGTCTCGCCCCGGATCACGCATCCAAGCGCGACATAGCCGTCATAGGATGGCCCGTCGGCACGCTTTGACGCCAGGGAAATCGCCGCGGGGATTTCCAAGGCTCCGGGAACTGAAACCCGATCAAATCCAATCCCGCGCGCGTCCAGCTCGGCGGTGGCGCCCCGCACCAGCTCACTAGCCAGATCCTTGTAGAAGTCGGCATCGACGATCAGCACTCTTGTCATGGATTTAGCTCGTCATGTTCTGGTTGCGTCGAACGGCGCCCAACGATGCTTAGGCCATAGCCCTCAAGACCGACAACGGTGCGCTTGGAATTACTGAGGAGGACCATCTCGCGAACACCCAGATCGCCAAGGATCTGAGCGCCTATGCCGTAGTCCCGAAGCTCGTTCTCGGTCCGCCGTCCCTCGGCCTGCGCCTTCAGCATGGTGCGTATACGCTCGGACAGTGCCGTCGGCGTCGGCTCGCGGATCATCACCACCACGCCGCGTCCCTCCTCGGCGATCGCCGCCATGGCGGTCTGCACCTCGCCGCCACCGCGAGAGCCGGACTGATCACCCAGCACATCCTCCATCACATTAAGGGCATGCATGCGCACCAGCACCGGATCGCTCGTGGTGATGTCCCCCTTGATCAGCGCGATATGCTCGGCATAGGTCACTTTGTTGAGGTAGACGATCATCCGCCACTCGCCGCCATACTTGCTGTTCAGCATGGTATCGACCGAGCGCTCGACGATGGTCTCGGTGCGCCGGCGATGGCCAATCAAGTCGGCGATGGTCGCGACCTTGAGATTGTGGAGTTGGGCGAACTGGATCAGATCCGGCAGCCGCGCCATGGTGCCATCATCCTTCATGATCTCGCAGATCACGCCGGAAGGGTTCATGCCCGCCATGCGGGCGATATCGACGACCGCCTCGGTATGGCCAGCGCGCACCAGGGTGCCTCCATCGCGGGCAACCAGTGGGAAGACATGCCCCGGTGTCACGATATCCTCGCGTCCAAGATCCGGATCGATGGCGACCGCGATGGTGCGGGCCCGGTCATGAGCGGAAATTCCGGTGGTCACGCCCTCGCGGGCCTCGATCGACACGGTAAAGGCGGTTTCGTGCCGGGTCTCATTCCGCGAGGCCATCAGCGGCAGGCCAAGCTGCTCGACCCGGGCGCGTGTCATCGACAGGCAGATCAGCCCGCGCGCGTGCATCGCCATGAAATTGACCATCTCGGCGGTCGCCATTTCGGCGGGGATGCACAGATCGCCCTCGTTCTCGCGGCTCTCGTCATCGACGAGAATGAACATCCTGCCGGCTTTCGCCTCCTCGACGACCTCCTCGATCGACGACAGCGCGCCTTGATAGACATCGCTCAATTGTTCAGGCGTCGCCATGGCGCTCGGCCTCCATTGCTTGCGTCAAGCGCGCGACGTAGCGCGCCAGCATATCGATTTCAACATTCAATCGACTTCCGGGCTTCACCGCCGCCAAGGTGGTTCGCTCCCAAGTGTGGGGAATGATGTTGACGCCGAACACGTCGCCCTCGACCTCGTTGACAGTCAACGAGATGCCATCCAGCGCGACCGAGCCTTTCGAGGCGATGAAACGCGCCAGATCGCGGGGCACCTGAATGGACACCCGCCGGCTATCGCCCTCGTCGCGCACCGAGAGCACGCTGGCCACCCCGTCGACATGGCCGGAGACGATATGGCCGCCAAGCTCGTCGCCCAATGACAGGGACCGCTCGAGGTTGATCCGCGCGCCTACCTCCCAAGCCCCCAGGATCGTGTGATCCAAGGTTTCCTTGGAGATATCGACCGCGAACCAGTCGGCGCCCTTATCGACAACGGTGAGGCAAGCGCCGGAACAGGCGATGGACGCGCCGTCGGC
>JADHLJ010000225.1 GCA_016780745.1 Alphaproteobacteria bacterium
CCAAGGCCGGCATTCCGGCGCAGAACGACTATGTCGCCGCCTATGCCAAGCGCACCGGGCGTGGGTCGATCGACGAGATCAACTTCTATCTCGCTTTTTCCTGTTTTCGCCTCGCCTCGATCTGCCAGGGCGTTTACGCCCGCGGCCTGCAAGGCAACGCAAGCTCCGAGAACGCGGTCGAAGTCGGCGCGAAAGCCCCTCGACTGGCCAATATCGGTTGGGAGATTGCCCAGTCCATGTAGCGGCTAAAGCGGCGTGGTTTCAGACAGGGTTCCGGGCTTGCAAGAACCGAGCACATTGCGTATCGATGCCCCTGCCTTCGTCGCCGCCATCAATCGGCGAAGGACGATCGAACGGGCCGGCGCAAATGGGCCCCGCCCAGCAACTGTTCGATCGTAAGGCAAGGCAAGGATGGGTGCGAGAGTGGTTGAATCGACCGGTCTTGAAAACCGGCAGGCGTGAGAGCGTCTCGTGGGTTCGAATCCCACCCCATCCGCCAGCGCGACACCAAGACGATCCGCCGGGTCGCGGGGACGCATCCTCGCGATACCTCACGGTTTGGTGCGGTAATCAGGATTGAGGCGCGTTGATGAGCAAGATCTACACTCCGACCCAGGACATGGAGTTTCTGACGCCTTTCGGACCCACGATGGGTTACCTGAAGTTACCCGACCTGGCGGTGGCGGCGTTGAATTCCTGTTTAAACGACAAACTGGTGGATTATTCCGACAATCTCGTCGGGAAAGTGCGCGAGGAGTTGAAGTTCGACAACCGGGCGGAGCAAGTGGCGCTCAAGGCGGTCGCCAATTTCGTCTACAAATATTTCGCCTTCACCGTGAGCCGAAATACCTTCGGCGAGCAACAGGCCGACCGCGAGACCAACGACTATTCGCTTGAACTTATCTCCGCCTGGTTCGTGCGCCAGTTCGAGGGCGAGTACAATCCATTGCACATCCATCCGAACTGCCAACTTTCCTGCGTCGGCTATCTCGCCCTGCCGGACGGCATCGAGGCCGAATGGGAAGAAGATTACAAGGACCACCACCCGAGCCACGGCCATATCCACTTCGCGTCGGGGACAGCGGCCGCGTATAGCTCAACGAATTTCCTGGTGAAGCCAAGGGTCGGGGACTTTTATATCTTTCCGAGCCACGTGTTTCACGGGGTCTACCCCTTCTACACAAAAGGCGAGCGTCGCTCGTTCAGCATGAACATGAATTTCGTCGAAACCGCCAAGAACGGGCCAACCGGATAGCGGTTGACCACCTCAGGATCTTGGTTGTTTAAGCGGGCTGACGATAACCAGACCGCCGGTCGCTCCTCGAAGCCCACCCATGGCCACAAGACAAACCCGGCGTCGGGAGCTCAGGTTCCTTCCAGCGGCGCGCTGTTATCAATCATCTTTGGGCAGCAAAACGCGCGATCCCGTTTACCTCGTGGCGGAATGAACGAAATTTCCACGTGCCCAATGGTGTAAACCTCCAGCATCCTATGAATTCGTGAAAGGGCCGTCCGACCGTGAAACCTCATGACGATTTGAAACTCTTTGCGCGCGCGCGCACACGATGGACTGGAAATCAAGGTCCTCGACCCTCCGGGGAGGCTCGGGATTCCGGCGTCCCTATTCTGTCGGAAGCCAAAACCACGGCTGCCCGGGCCACGATCTCCCAATGGCCCGAGTATGATCAAAGCCCCTTGATTGCGCTTCCTGGCTTGGCCTCGACAGCGGGTGTCGGACAAATTTTCTACAAGGACGAAGCCAATCGGTTTGGTCTGGGTAGCTTCAAGGCGCTAGGCGGCGCCTATGCCGTCTATAAAGTGCTGGCCGACTATCTGGAGCGACAACACGGGCTGGGAGGGGTTGAGAGTTCAGCCCTCCTTTCCGGCATTCACAACGACTTGACCCGAAATCTCACGGTTGCGTCCGCGACCGACGGAAACCACGGTCGATCGGTCGCATGGGGAGCGCGGCTCTTTGGCTGCGAATGTACGATTTACATTCACGCCGGTGTCAGCGGGGGCCGGGAACAAGCGCTGTTGGATCTAGGCGCGCGCGTCGTGCGGATAACGGGAAATTATGATGAGTCTATTCGGCTTTGCGCGGAACACGCTCGGCGCGATGGCATGACTGTTGTCTCCGACACCTCTTGGGAGGGTTATCGGGACATCCCGACGGAGGTCATGGCCGGATATTCCGTCATGGCTTCCGAATTGATCGAGCAACTCGGCACGCAAACGCCCACGCATGTCTTCGTCCAAGGCGGTGTCGGAGGCATCGCCGCGACGCTCGCGGAACGGTTCGATCGCGAATGGGGCGACGATCGGCCGTCTTTCGTGGTTACGGAACCGGAAACCGCCGCGTGCCTTTTCGAGAGCGCGGCGGCCGGTCGAAGGACATCGGTGGACGTTACCGAGGAGACCTTGATGGCGGGGTTGTCTTGCGGAGATGTCTCGCACCTCGCGTGGCCCGTTCTTTCCCGTCTCGCCGATCATTTCATCACGGTCGAGGAAAGCCTGGTCGCGCCGGCCATGAAACTGCTAGCCTTGGCGCCTTATGGTGACGAGCCAATCGTCGCCGGTGAATCCGCCGTCCCGGGCCTTGCCGGGTTTCTCGCCGCCGCGACGTCGCCAACCCTGGCCGAACGCATGGGTATAGAGTCCGAAAGCCGCATCGTCCTGATTGGTACGGAAGGCGCCACGGATCCCCGATTGTACCAAGAGTTGACTGGTCTGGATCCCGCATCCGTGGCTGTTCGCGGGCATGAAAAGAGGAAAACCGATTGAACCAACGGCTCCCCCGCTTGTCCTTCGAACGCCCGCAGGCGCGCGTGGAGGGACTCGGCGCGATTGGCGCCATGCCGGAAAATGGGGTTCGTCGGTTGGCCCAGACCGATGAGGACAAGGCTGGCGGGGGCGGAGGCGCCGTTCCAAACCATGTTCGATCTTGCCGATGAGGGCGCGTCCGTATCGCCGCCGGACCGCGCGACCGGGCAACAAAGCCGACTTACGCGCGTTCGTTGAACCTCTTATTCTAGCGAGGGCAATGCGCGGTTATTCGGCGAGAAAGTGCGGTAACCACTTGAATTTATCGGAACTTGATCAATTCATGGTCAATTTCCTTGCCGCAATGGGAGGGACCAAATGGATCAGTTCGATTTGAAACTGCTCGATTGCGTCCAAAAGGACAACCGACTGACCGCCGATCAGCTAAGCGATCTGGTCGGCTTGTCTTCGTCGGCCTGTCAGAGACGGCTGAAGAAACTGCGAGCCGACAAGGTTATCGAAGGTGACGTCTCGATCATTTCGCCAGAAGCGGTTGGACGCCAACTAACCATGATCGTCCAAGTCACTCTCGTCCGCGAGCAACCCGATCTCATAGATTCATTCAAGCGCTCGATGCGGAACACGCCCGAGGTGATGCAATGCTATTACGTCACCGGCGAACACGATTTCGTTCTGATTCTCACGGTTGCCGACATGAGTGCCTATGAAGATTTTTCACGCCGTTTTTTCTTTGAAAACAGCAATATCCAACGCTTCAACACGATTGTTGTCATGGATCGCGTAAAAGCCGGGTTTCAGGTCCCGCTTTGGACCAGGGAGTAGGCGGGAGCGCGAATTCACGTCGATCATTTTGGCCCAAACCGCGGACTTGATGATGCTCCCCGGCGCTATTGATCTCGACGCACGTCTTGCCGCTCTCCGCGCGCGCCGATCTATTGCCGCCAGCTTTCCGGGATAACGCGGAACCCATTGCCTTCCCGCACCACATGGCTGCACGCGGGAAAGTGCAAATGCATGCCGGCCACGAGCAGCCGGTCGCTCGAGGCCATGTCACAGACACGGCGGCGGCTGGCTTCGGCCTGGGTCGGATCAGTGTCGTAGGCGATGGTGACCTCCGGGCGCGGGGCTTGGATGTCCGGCACATGCATGATGTCGCCCCAGATCAGCAACTGCTCGTTACCGTCCTGGACATTGTACATGCTGTGGCCCGGCGTGTGGCCGTGGGCAGTCATGGCGGTGACGCCCGGGAAGACTTCATCGCCGTCCTTGAACATGCGCATTTGCTTTTTATAGGGGGCGACCTGCTCCCGTGTCGCGCCGAAGAACAAGGCTTGTTCGCGTTCGTTGCCCTTCGCCATCGCGCCGTCGTCTTCCCAATGCTTCAATTCGTTCTCATGGAAAACCAGCTCGGCATTCGGGAAGAAAGGCTGCCAGGTGTCGCGGTTGGACAGGCCCGCCGAGTGATCCGGATGCATGTGGGTCAACAAGATCGTGTCGATATCGGTCGGCTTGACGCCCGCCAGTTCCAGATTCTGTAGCAGTTTGCCGCCAGTATCGGCCATGTAGGTTCCGCAGCCGGTGTCGACCAGAGCCAGACGGCCCTTTGAGTAGATGAGGAAAGTGTTCACAGCCGTCTTGCGACCTTCGGCCGGGCCAAAGGCATCCACGATCATCTGTTGCGCGTCGTCCTCTTCGATGTTGCGCAACACATTCACCGCGCCCATCAGATAACCGTCGGAGATGACGCTAACGGTCAGATCGCCAATCTGGCGGTGATAGATTGCGGGAATTTGACCTTTGGGTGCATCAACCATGGAAAGGGTTCCTCATGAACGAAAGCAATGTCGGTGGGCGCCTATACCCGAGGGACTGGGGCGCCGAAACGGATTTGGAGGCGTGGAGCCGCCCGAGCTTTGACACATTAACGCCGGTGGGCCCAAACCGGTAGCGGGGATATGCTTTCAAGATGACACCACTCTCTGTGCCAGGGTCGCGCGAAGGTGGTAGAAGTCCACACAGTGATTGGACCCTTTCAGAGCCACGGAGTTCTCGATGAAATTGAGCGCATGGTTTCCAACCCGTGATATCGGCAATGACCCGATGAAAATTCGCGACTGGGCACAAGCGGCGGAGGGCCTGGGCTACGACTACATCGAAGTGCCCGACCACGTTTTCGGCGCCACGGGTCGCGATGGATGGACCCCCCTCTACGACGAGAAGGATCCTTTCCACGAAACCTTCACGACTCTCGCCTATCTGGCCGCGGTGACCGAGACCATCAAGCTCTCGACGGGAGTTCTGATCCTGCCGCAACGCCAGACCGGCGTCGTCGCCAAACAGGCGGCCCAGGTCGACATTCTGAGCCAGGGCCGTCTCAGGCTCGGAATCGGGGTTGGATGGAACCATGTTGAATATCAGGCGCTCGGCGAGGACTGGCACACCCGCGGCGCGCGTCAGGCGGAACAGGTCGAGGTCCTACGCCGCCTGTGGACCGAGGATTTGGTCACCTATGAGGGCCGGTTCCACGCGATGACGGAGGTGAACATCGTCCCGCGTCCGGTTCAGCAACCCATTCCCATATGGTTCGGCGGTTCCTCGGACGCGGTCATCAAGCGGGCCGCCCGGATCGGCGACGGCTGGATGCCGATCATCACGCCGGACGAGCAGGCCGAGGCCAAGCTTGAGGATTTACGCACCCATCTGAAATCCTTCGGCCGCGATCCAGAGACCTTCGGTCTCGAAGGCTGGCTTCGGATGAATGATGACGACCCGCAAGTCTGGGCCGCGGCCGCCGACGGGTGGCGCGGCCTGGGCGCCCAAATCGTCATGCTTTATCCGATGTACCGCATCCCGAGTTTCGACGATCAGATCGAGACCCTGCGTCGGTTCAAGGACGTCGTTGGAAGCTGAACCGCTAAAACTCAAAACCCGCGCCGATAAACACGGCGCGGGTTTCGCTGCACTTTGGGACGGAACAATCGTGTCCGCCCCGGGAGGATTCTGGCTCACTTGTCCATCCAGAACGTGTCGAAACGGCCAACGTTATACAAACCGAAGTAATTCTCCGGCCGATGGCCCTTCACGTAATTGTACCATCCGTCGTTGATCTTCTCCCAGGCAACCGGAAGCAACGGCGGGTTCTCTTCCATGATCATCTCGGCCTTGGTGATCGCGGCCTGACGTTTGACCGGATCGACCTCGGTGTCGATGATCTGCACGAGCGCCGAGAACTCCTCGTTTTCCCAGTTCGAATAGTTCTGGGGGCCGCCCTTGCCGTACCACGTGTTGAAGTAGTCCGACGGATCGATCAACGTCGATACGATGGCGCCGATCGCCATGTCGTAGTTGCCGTTGTTCACGTCATCGAACCAAACGGACTCAACAACCGTCCGCAGGTTGGTCTTGACGTTCAACGCCTGCTGCAACATCGCTTGGATCGCCTGCGACCAAAGCTTGAAGCTGGCGACCTCGCGAACGACGAAGTCCAGGCCATCGATACCATTGGCATGTCCGGCCGCGGCCATCAGCTGTTTGGCTTCCGCGATCGCCGCGGATTGATCGTCCTGGTAGCCAAGCCGCTTTTTCAGCTCCGCCTTGGGCTCTGTCACATGAACATCGATCAAAGTGATTTTGACGCTATGATCGTTTGATGAACCCGATCTCATATGCGCGTCATCAGTTTCCGCCTTCCATCATCCAGCACGTGGTCTGGCTTTATCTTCGGTTCAATCTAAGCCTGCGCGATGTCGAAGACTTGATGGCGGAACGTGATGTCGACGTGAGTTACGAGACGGTTCGTCGCTGGGTTGCGCGATTTGGGCCCGCGTACGCAAAGCGCCTTCGTGTGAAACGACCAAGAGCGGATGACCGATGGCACCTTGATGAGATGTTCGTGTCCATCGGTGGTCGAAGAATGTACTTGTGGCGCGCCGTCGATGCCGAGGGAGAAGTTCTCGATATCCTCGTGCAACCGCGTCGCGACAAGCGCGCCGCTCTCAAACTGTTGCGCAGCCTACTCAAGAAACAAGGTATCGTCCCGGCGTCGATCACCTCCGACAAACTCCGATCCTATGGTGCGGCGTTCCGAGACCTTGGACTCCAGCGCCTCCATGTGAGCGGAGGGCGATTAAACAATCGCGCCGAGAACTCTCATCAACCGGTCCGACGACGAGAACGATCGTGGATCGGTTTCAAGAATCCAGGAACAACGCAAAGATTCCTCTCCGCTCATGCCGCCGTATACAACACCTTCAATCTTCAACGTCATCTGATCCCACGACATCAAATGAAGATCCATCGAGCTGCGGCGTTGGCTCAATGGCACCTCGTAGCCGGTGTCGCATGAAAAGGTCGACCCGTCTGTCGTTTTTCGTCCGCAGCCCAATGATGTGACAAGGCCCAAACGCATGTCAAATCCATGTCAAACGGAACTGACGGAATAGACGTTAAGAGGTTGATTTTGCTGCAACTTAGCGTGAGATCCTGGAACAGCGTGACAATTGCCAACGGAACTCTACGCTAACTGAATTAATTCAATTTTTTCAAAGAGATAGAATGGTAGCGGAGGAGGGACTTGAACCCCCGACACGCGGATTATGATTCCGCTGCTCTAACCAGCTGAGCTACTCCGCCCCAAGAAGGTGCGTGGCGGGATATAGGCAAGCGTGGGCCGGCTGTCAACCGAGTGTGCGTCAGTTTGATCGGTTCCGCGACCAGCGCCTGGATCATACGGCCGGCAACGCCGGGGATGGCCGCCCGTCCCGCCCTGTCGCGGCCCTATCCGTGATCATGTTGGTAGCCGCTGTTATCCAACCACCGCCCAGCACATGGGCATGGTTGTCGGGGCCGTGAAAAACCGCTGCCTGCCCCGGCGACACACCCTGTTCCGGCGTTTTAAGGTGGATCCGCGCCGACCGTCGCGCGGTGTCTAGAAAAAGCGTCGCGGGCACGGGTTCCTGAGTTGAACGAAGTCGGACCAGCACATCGAATTCGCCGCGGCCCGCCTGTTCGTCCGCGCTTGCCGCCAGCCAGTTCACGTCGCTGACGTCGATGGTATCGCGGCCCAAGGCCTCTCTCGGGCCGACGATGACGCGGTGGGTTTCGGGCTCGACCCGGATCACATAGAGGGGGGCGGAGTCACCTTCCCGGCCCATATCGCCACGGCCGCCGATTCCAAGGCCCTTGCGCTGGCCGATGGTGAAGTCGATCACGCCCTGGTGGTTGCCGAGAACCCGCCCGTCCAGATGCAGGATCTCGCCCGGCTCGACGGCCCCCGGGCGCAATTTGCGGACCACGTCGCCATAGCGGCCATTGGGGACGAAGCAGATGTCCTGACTGTCCGGCTTGTCGGCGATATCGAGGCCAAACCGGCGCGCGTGATCACGGGTTTCCTCCTTGCTCATGCCCCCCAGGGGAAAGCGGAGATAGTCCAGTTGCTCCG
>JADHLJ010000226.1 GCA_016780745.1 Alphaproteobacteria bacterium
CCCGCGCTTGACGCGGGACCCACGCCTGAGAGGCACGGCGTGATCACTTTCCGGTAAACATGACGAATATCTGGCCGCATTCCATCGGGATTAGCCGGCGATCTCCCGACACGGACCGGCTCGCGGTGAAGAGCGTTAACGCTTGCCCAAAGCCTATCTCACCCAAACGCTCAGGCGCGGGTCCCGCGTCAAGCGCGGGATGACGGATAAGGCGGAGGCAAGACGGACGTTACGGGTTTTGCCAAACACCAATGGGTATTTGCTGAGTTGAATCTCCTCGGGACGCGTCCGATGAGGGCGCGATCGCCCTAGATACCCGTCGTCCTCGCGAATGCGGGGACCTCCGAAAGGCGGTCGAAACCATCATCTTCTCGACCGATGAGAGGTCCCCGCCTGCGCGAGGACGACGGAAAAGGTTTTCCCGGACACCAGTGGGTATTTACTGAGTTGAATCTCCTCGGGACGCGTCCGATGAGGGTCAGATCAATTCCTTGCCCCGGTCATCGGTCTCGCCGTAGCGCGACAGGCTGGGCGGCTTGAGGCCCTCGTAGAGCTTCTCGATGCCGGCGTTGACGTCCCGGTTGTTGGTCTCGAACAGGGAGTTGCCGGCGAGATCGCTTTCCACCAGGAGCGGGCCGAAACGCTCGACCTCCAGGACCCACATGGCCTGCGCGATACCGACCTCGTCCAGCCAATGGGCGGCGCGGACATGTTTGATGCCGCGCCCGAGCAGCGCCCCGGTGCCATAGCCGACCGTGGTCAGATACACGGCGCCCGCCGGCACGAACAGATTGCGGTAGTCCTCCTCGGACATGCCGCCCTTGCCGATAATCACCTTGGCGCCGGAGATCCGGAACCAGTCGGCCATCCATTTCGAGAACCGAAAGCTGGCCGTCGCGGTCACGGCGCCGACATTCAGCGTGCCGTCTTCCTCGACCGTCGCGGCCGGGGAGCAATGGAAATTCACATTACCCAGGGTGGCGAAATCCTCCGGCGGCGCGATGCCGTCGGCGATCACCTTCTTGTAGACGCTCTCCCTGGCCGTATAGATCACGCCGTCGATATAGACGACATTGCCGATCTCCAGGGTCTTGAGCTGATCCTCCGTGACCGGCGTGGTCAGGCGGACTTCCTTGAGCTTTCCGCCACTGGCGTCCATTCGACCGTCTCCCGACGCATGTAAGGGGTGAACCATCGCGGATCGGTGCGGTGTTCAACCCGCCCGTCGCTGTGGATTCGCGCCGAGGCTCGGCGCGAGGAAAGGCAGAAGGCGTGCAGGCTCATCGGCATGCCGCCGGTATGGGTATAGCCGACCTCGATATGGCAATCGACGACCATGGATTTGCCGACAAAGCCCATGGCACCCATGCCGATCGAGTTGCCGAGCTCCTTCAATTCAAGCTCAAGCTCGGCGATCTTGGGATCGGGGTTGCGGTCACCGACGATACGCAGGCACGCCGCCTGCTTGCCCAGCACCATGGAGGTGTCCTTGGAGCCGCCGAGACCAATGCCGACAATCGCCGGCTGACAGGCGAGGCCGCGTTTGCCAAAGGCGATCATGCCGTCGAGGAAGAAGCGCTTGATCCCGTCGATGCCGTCACCGGGGAACAACATGCGATAATCGGTGCCGAACAGGCCACCCTTGTGGACCGTGGTGACCTCGATCCAATCGGCGTCCGGCTCGAAGGAATATTCGATCTCCGGCGCGTTAATGCCGACATTGTTGTCATGGTCGGTGCGCCACAGCGGATGCACCCGATTGGGGCGCAGCGGAATATCCTTGGTGGCTTGGGCGGTGGCCGAGCGCAGGGCGCGCTCCAGCGCGATATAGCCGCCCTCGATTCGCGCCTCGTTACCGGATTTCACGTAATAACGCGGCACGCCGGTATCGGCGCACATGGGTCGCCGGTCCTCGGTCGCCGCCTCGTAGTTCTCCAGCATCGCGCGCAGCACGAAGGAGGAGAGATCGCCCTCTTCCGCCGCCGCCATCGCCTTCAGGCCAGTGAGGTAGTCCTCGGGAATATCGATCCCGGCCCGGGTCATCAGCTCATGGGCGGTCGATTCAATCAGGGAACTCGAAATCATGGCCAGCCTCGTTGCCCGGTCGCGTCCGGACAACCATAATCCAGCCGAGCCGCCAGGGATAGCTGGACCGGCTTATGGCTACTCGCCTGAAACCACCCGCTAGGGAAAGCACGTGATGTCGGCGCGACGCGCGATACTCATCCTGATCTGCGTTGCCGCCTGGCTAACCGCCGTCGGCGTCTTCGGCCAGCGCCATGTGCAAGCGACCCTTGACGCGCGGATAGGCGAGGAATCGCGGCGCGGCGGTCTGCTCGCCGACACCATCGCCGCCGAGATCGGTCGCGAGTTCGCGCGCCTGCGCAGCCTGGTGAAAATCCTCACGAGGTCCGAGCAAATCCGGGCGACGATCCCCTTTGTTGGCTATCAGGAACCGCATGCCGACGAGGCCGCGCGGCTGCGACGGCAAGCCGAATTGCAAAGTCGCGACGATATCATCGAGGTCAACCGCATGCTCACCGCCACGGCGGAGGATCTCGGGCTGCGCCGCATCCAGCTTCTGCATCGTTCCGGCGAGGTCATCGCCAGCAGTCAGTGGAGCCGCGGCGAAAACGATATCGGATCGGTGCTCTCCGGCGATCGCCTGCACGCCGCCGCCAGCATCGTCGGCACGGCGGAGAGCTTTCATATCGATGCCGAGAATGTTCCCGGCTATCGCTTCGCCGCGTCGATCGAGATCGACAACGACCCCATCGGGGTTCTGGTGATCGAGCAATCCTCGCATCGCATCGCCCGCCCGATGATTGGCCACCGCCACCGGATTTTCGTAACCGATGAGAAGGGCGTCGCGGTGATCACGCGCGAGCCCGAGCTGCTGATGGCGGCGGCGGCGGACGCGCCGGTTCATTCGATCAGCCAGGGGGAGCGATTGTTCCGCTACGGCCAGCGCGAGGTCACCGCCTTGCCCTTCAGGACGATGGCCGGGAGCGGGGCGGAGACGCTTTATCGTGGCGGCGACGGTCTCCGCCATGCCGCGATCACCCGGCCGTTCGCGAGCGAGCCGCTATGGGTGAATGTGTACAGCCCGCTGACCGGCTATGGGGAGTTACGCCGGTCGGCGCTGCTGCGGGTCGGCTTGATCGGGCTTATCGGCCTTCTGGTGATGCTGGTGATCGAACGTAGCGTCGCCTTCGCGCTGGCGACCCGGGCCAAGAACGCGCAACTCCGCGCCGCCAATCTCCAGGTCGAGGAAGCCATGGAGGCGCGCTCCCGCTTCTTTGCCCGGATGAGCCACGAGATCCGTACCCCGATGACCGGCATCCTCGGGATGTTGGAGCAACTGGGTCTTTCCAAACTCAACGCCGATCAGTCCTGGCTGCTGCGCACGGTCACCAATTCCGCCGAGAGCCTGATCACCATCATCAACGACATTCTCGACTTCACGAAGATCGAGGCCGGGCGGCTGGATCTTGAGATCCTCGATGTCGACGTCACCGAGGTGATGGAACAGGTGGCGCAGTCCATGGCGTCCGTCGCGGCGGAAAAGGGCGTGACCTTGTGGCTCGCGGTTGATCCGGGGATCCGCGAGCCCTATCGGAGCGATCCGACACGACTGCGCCAGGTGCTGTTCAACTTCGCGACCAACGCGGTGAAATTCGCCGAAGGTGGCCGGGTCGGCCTGAGCGTCGAGAAGCGCGAAACCGACGCAAGCGGCAACGAGACTATCCGCTTTTCCGTCAGCGATACCGGCATCGGCATGGACGCCGCCACGGTCGATCGGTTGTTCGCGCCCTTCGCCCAAGCCGATGAATCCACCACCCGACGGTTCGGCGGGACCGGGTTGGGGCTGTCGATCTGCAAGGCCTTGGCGGAAATGATGGATGGCGTGATCTCGGTCGATAGCGCGCCCGGAAAAGGCTCGACCTTCATCCTGGACTTGCCGCTGGAACCGGTCGCGGGCGCGCCTATTGTCGCCGCGCCCCAAGACTTCTTTGACGGTCGCCGGATTTTCATCCTCGGCGGCGCGCCGGATGTCGCGGCGGCGGTGCTGAAGAACCTTCCCGGTGCCGCCGAGGCGGCATCAGCCCCTACCGCCGACCTTATCATCGCTCTGGACGACGCCGAGACGTCAGGCGATGACAAGCCCTTCCTGCGCCTGGTCATGGCGCCGGGCCACGGCTTGCCGAGCTGGCTGCACCGGAACGCGGTGGCCGCCGCCGCCGCCGATGCGCTTGGACTAGACCCCGAGGCTTTCCGTCCTCGGTTATCAGACGACACGGCGAGCCGGGCGCTGATGTCCCGCGAGGAGGCGCTGGCCACCGGAAAGCTGGTGCTGGTCGCCGATGATCACCCCGTCAATCGCGAGGTCTTGCGGCGCCATATCGAAAGCCTCGGCTATCCCGTCGATCTGGTCGAGGATGGCGAGAAGGCCTGGGCCAGTCTGGGCGAGACCGCCTACGGCATCCTGCTGACCGATCTGCATATGCCGGAGCTGGACGGATTGGGACTGGCCCGGCGCATCCGCGCCGACGAGGCCGAGCATGGGCGCGCCCGGCTGCCAGTGATTGCGGTGACCGCCTCGATCCTCACCGGCGAGTTCGAACAATGCAAACAGGCCGGCGCCGACGATGTCATGCTCAAGCCCCTGCTCCGCAAGGATCTGGCGGTGCTTCTGAACCGCTGGGTCGGTCCGCCGGGAGACGCCGCCACGCCGACACGCGATGACGACCGGTCGGAAACCGATAACGCGATAATGAAGCCGGACGCGCCGGTCGATCTTGACGCGGCCATTCCCGTCGATTTATCGGTTCTGGCGGAACTGGTGGGGGACGATCCCGGCATGATGCAATTCGCGTTCACGGAGTATCTGGAAACCACGCCGGCGGATCTGTCCGATCTTGCCGAGGCGGCGGCGGCCCAGGACTTTCCCGGAATGCGGGATTGCGCGCATCGCCTGAAGGGCGCCTGCAACATGATCGGCGGGCTGAAGGCGGGCGAATTGGCTTATGAGCTTGAAAAACGAAGCTTCGCCGGCGACCTCGACGGCCACGATAATCTCCCGAACGATGTCGCCGACGCGGTCGGTGATGTGCTTGATTTCGCCCGGGCATGGCTAGACAACCGCGCCACGAGCGGACCAGAGGGTCAGTAGAGGGATGCCATGAGGGACAACCTGACCCTGGTCAAGGAGAAGGCGATCCTTGAGCGCAAGACCGTGCTCCTGGTCGATGATCAACGCTTCGTGCGCTCGATCGTTCGGGCCTCGCTGGCGGATATCGAGCGACTGGTGGTTCTGGAGGCCGAGGACGGCGCGGAGGCGCTGGAGATCATGACCAAGGAAAACGTCGACGCCGTGGTCCTCGACATCAACATGGCGCCGATGAACGGCTTGCGGGCACTGAAGGCAATCCGCACCTGCACCAATGGCATCCAGGCCGCGACGCCGGTGGTCATGCTGACCAGTCTCAACGACATGTCCGTGGTTCGCAGTTGCGGAGAATTGGACTGCCAGGGCTTTTTGCTAAAACCCGTCAGCAAGGGCGAGTTGATCTCCAAGCTCGCCCGGGCCGTCAGTCGGGAATGGACGCTTCGCGACGCCGGGCATTATTGGGGCATCGACGTGCCGACGATCATCCCGGTCGAGGATGGCGGTGTCGCGGCCCCTCCGAAACCGGCCAAGCGACAAGCGGCCAGACAGGGTCACGAGGTCAAGAACGTGACCCTGGACGAGCTGAAGCCCAAGGATGTCTTGATCGAGGATCTACGCACCGAGAACGGCACCGCCATGGTGACCGCGGGCACCGAGTTGACGGGCATCGTCATCGACCGGCTTCAGGATCTGAAGAAAATGGCGGCGACCAACAATGTCGATGTCGAACGCGAGATCGAATATATCTGACGGATGGGGGGCTCCAAAGGCCCGCTTTACCGCGTCGGGACGGGCTCGTCGCCGGAATAGTCGTAGAAGCCGCGTCCGGTCTTGCGGCCGAGCCAGCCGGCCTCGACATATTTGACCAGCAACGGACAGGGCCGGTACTTGGAATCGGCCAGCCCCTCATAGAGCACGTGCATCACCGCCAGGCAGGTATCAAGGCCGATGAAATCCGCCAGTTGCAACGGCCCCATCGGGTGATTGGCGCCGAGCCGCATGGCGGTGTCGATCGAGTTGACGTTCCCGACGCCCTCGTAGAGCGTGTAGACCGCCTCGTTGATCATCGGTAGCAGGATGCGATTGACGATGAAGGCCGGGAAATCCTCGGCCACCGCCACGGTCTTTCCGAGCCGCTCGGCGAGCTCGTTGACCGCGGTAAAGGTGTCATGATCGGTCGCGATGCCGCGAATGATCTCCACCAGCTGCATCACCGGCACCGGGTTCATGAAATGCATGCCGATGAACTTACCGGGCCGATCGGTGACCGCCGCCAGGCGGGTGATCGAGATCGACGAGGTGTTGGTCGCGATCAGCGCCGTCTCGGACAGGTGCGGCACCAGGTCCTTCAGGATCGCGCGCTTGATCTCCTCGTTCTCGGTCGCCGCCTCGATGACGAGATCGCAAGTGGAGAACGCGGCGTGATCCTGGCCGGTGGTAATCCGCCCCATCGCGGCGGTGACATCGGCGTCGGCGATCTTACCGCGACTGGCCTGGCGCGAAAGATTACGCTCGATCGAGGAAAGCGCGCCGGATAGCGCGGCTTCCTGAACATCGAACAGGTGAACATCAAGCCCCGACAGCGCGCTGACATGCGCGATGCCCGACCCCATCTGCCCGGCACCGATGATGCCGACACGCTGGATCATTGAGTTAACTCCCGTTGGCGGCGCGCCGGGTTCGGCGCCCGCCGGGCCCCTAAATCAGGAGCCGAAGCCTTGCTTGCCGAGCTCTTCGTCCAGCTCCGGCACCGCCTTGAACAGATCGGCGACCAGGCCGAAATCGGCGACTTGGAAGATCGGCGCCTCTTCGTCCTTGTTGATCGCGACGATCACCTTGCTGTCCTTCATGCCGGCGAGATGCTGGATCGCGCCGGAGATGCCGACGGCGATATACAGATCCGGCGCCACCACCTTGCCGGTCTGGCCGACCTGGTAGTCATTCGGGACGTAACCGGCGTCAACCGCGGCCCGCGAGGCACCAACCGCCGCGCCGAGCTTGTCGGCGACGGCTTCGATCAGCGGGAAATTCTCGCCGGACTGCATGCCGCGTCCGCCGGAAATCACGATCCGGGCGGAGGTCAATTCGGGGCGCTCGGACGAGCTGAGCTCGGCGCCGACATAGCTGGACAGACCGGAATCACCCTTGCCGTCCACGGCCTCGATCGCGGCGGAACCACCCTCGGCGGCAACCGCCTCGAACGCGGTGGTGCGAACCGTGATCACCTTGGTGGCGTCGGAGGATTTCACCGTCGCCATGGCGTTGCCGGCATAGATCGGGCGCACGAAGGTATCGGCGTCGACGACCTCGGAAATCTCCGAGATCTGCTGCACGTCGAGCAGCGCCGAGGCGCGGGGCATGATGTTCTTGCCCTCCGCCGTGGCCGGGGCCACCACGTGGCTGTAGCCATCGGCCAGCGCGACCACCAGATTGGCGACATTCTCGGCCAGGCCATTGGCGTATTCCGCCGAATCGGCGACCAGCACCTTTGAAATGCCGGCCACCTTGGCGGCCTGCTCGGCAACTCCGGCGCAACCGCTTCCGGCGACCAGCAGGGTCATGTCGCCACCAATCGCCTGGGCGGCGGCCACCGCGTTCAGGGTCGCGGGCTTGAGTTCCGAATTATCGTGTTCGGCGACGATCAGCGTAGCCATCTTTAGATCACCTTCGCGACGTTGCGCAGTTTTTCCACCAGATCGGCGACATCCTCGACCTTGACGCCGGCTTCGCGCTTCGGCGGCTCGACGACGCTGATGGTCTCGAGGCGCGGCGCCGGATCAACACCAAGATCCGCCGGGGACATCTGATCGATCGGCTTCTTCTTCGCCTTCATGATGTTCGGCAGCGAGGCATAGCGCGGCTCGTTCAACCGAAGATCGGTGGTCAGCACCGCCGGCAGCTTCAGGGTGATGGTCTCGAGACCGCCATCGACCTCGCGGGTCGCTTGCAGGTCGCCATCGCCGATCTCCAGATTGGAGATGAAGGTCGCCTGACCCCAGCCCAGCAGCGCGGCCAGCATCTGACCGGTCTGGTTGGAATCGTCATCAATCG
>JADHLJ010000227.1 GCA_016780745.1 Alphaproteobacteria bacterium
GGCGCAAAGGCGGCATATTGGCTTCACCCTCTGGGTTCCGCATTGGACCCGCCCTCCGACCAACTCAACATACTGATATTTATACCACAATCGCGCAGCGCTGGCGCTAAATGAACGGTCCACCTGGGAAATCCGGGATTGAAAAACACCTCGCGCAGGTTTGCGATACGCACGCTGTCAAGATTAAGAAGAAGAATCCTGGAATTTCTGATCTCAATCAGGCTCTACGCGACAACGATACGATTTCGGTGCCGCAATGGCGCTTCAATCAGCACCTGGCGGATATACGAAACATCTGCGACCATTCGAAAGGTCGGGAGCCAACTAAGGACGATATAGATGGCTTGCTTGCAGGCACAGATAAAGTTTTGAAAACATTATTCTAACGCCTGCCTATCGAAGCGATGGCCGCGAAAGCACATTGTGCCCAATGATCTCAAAAGGGCTCGAAAGATCGTAATGGCTTTGGAAAACAGCTATCGAGCTGCGGGTAATAGTGCTTCCTCGGACTGTTCCGAGATCGCCCGGATTGGTGCGAATTTACCGCCGCATGCTTCCTATATGCTTCCTGTCGCCAAACGCAGCGAAATAAAAATCATCTAACTATTTGAAATAATTGGTCGGGGAGAGAGGATTCGAACCTCCGGCCCCTGCCTCCCGAAGACAGTGCTCTACCAGGCTGAGCTACTCCCCGACCGTGGGAGCGGCTTATAGCGGTTCCCGGGGGTGTCGGCAAGAGGGGTGACGTGGGTTTTCGGTGGGCCGCGTTACCGACGCTCAGTCCGGGGTCTCGACCGCCGCCTGTTGGTCGAAAAACGTGGTCTCGGGGATCTCCGGAACCTCGATATCGAAGGCGACGGCGCGGATGCGGTTTGGCTCCTCGCCGCGCAGCAGCAGGCCCTCGTGAATCGAGGGCAAGTGGTTGGGGGTGAGCGCCAGGGCGTCGGCGGCGGCGATCTGGGCGATGTAGAGATTGCGAGAGCGTCGGCTTCGATTGGCCTTGGAGGCGTGCAGGACCCGGGAATGCATGAAACAGACACTTCCCGCCGGGCCAACATGCTCGACCGCTTGGGCTTCGGCCGCGGCCGCGATCGGGGCGGCGACGGCGCCGGTGAAGCGATTGTCTTGCCAGAGCGAGTGGATCGGCCCCCGATGCGAGCCCGGCACCGTCATCAGCGGGCCGTTCTCTGGCGTCACCTCGTCCAGGAAGACCAGGCAGGCAACCATGTCGTCATTGGTGTGCGGATCGAAGGTGAAATCCTGGTGCCAGCCGACCGCGGTCTCGGAGCCCGGGAGCTTGCAGTTGATCTTGCTGTGATGCAGGCGAAGATCCGGGCCGATCAGATCCTCCAGCATGGCCATGAGCGGGGTCTCCCCGAGCAGCGCCAGATAGGCCTCGGAGATCTCGGTCGGCGACTGCACCCTGCGGAGCGCCGGGGCGTCGGGCCCGTGGCCGGGTTGCACGTCAAAGCGCGGGCGACCGTCCAGGGTCTCGCCGAAGGGGCCGGCATGGGCCCGGCTCTCCTCGATCCAGGCGCCGAGATCCGCGTTCAGGCGGGCGATGGTCGCGGCGTCGACGACATCCCCGACGGTGAGGCACCCGGTCTCGATGAAGGCATCGACTTGATCTTGCGTGAGGGTGTTCGGCACGACCAGCCTCCCAATAACCGCGACGAAACCCGCGTCGGAGGTCTAGCCTAGGCCCGATGAAAGAGGCTCGGCAAGGATGTCTGGAGCGCCGCTCGGGGCGCTGAATGCCGGGCCGGGTTTCGTATCGCGAAACCGGGTTTGCGGTGGCCGCGCGCCGGGGCTAATTTCGGTGCGTTGTTGGAGGAGTTTCAGTCATGGCCACCCCTCGTCCCGTCCCCCGTCCGGCCCCCCGTCCTGCCACGCGCCCCATATCGCACCCCACCACGCGCCCCACCACGCGCCCGGGCCCGGGTGACAGCGCGCTGGAGCGCCGGCTCTCGAGCGAGATCGAGGGCGAGGTGCTGTTCGACGCGTTCAGCCGCGGCCGCTATTCCACCGATGCCTCGATCTATCAGGTGGAGCCGGTCGGCGTGGTGATCCCCAAGACCGAGGCGGACCTCACCCGTGCCGTCGAGATCGCGGTGGATGCCGGCGCGGCGGTGCTGCCCCGGGGCGGCGGGACCAGCCAGTGCGGGCAGACGGTCAACGAGGCGGTGGTGATCGACTGCTCGCCGCATGTGAAGAACGTGCTGGATTTTGATCCCCAGGCGAAAAGCATCACGGTGCAGCCGGGCATGGTGCTGGATCATCTGAACGCCTATCTGAAACCCCACGGCCTGTTCTTTCCGGTGGATATCTCGACCGCGTCTCGGGCGACGATCGGCGGCATGACGGCGAATAACTCCTGCGGCGCGCGCTCGATCCATTACGGCATCATGGTCGACAATGTCACTGGCATCGACGCGATGCTGCCGACCGGAGAGCATCTGACATTCGGCGCGGTGCCCGGCAATCTCGGCGGCCTCGGCGCGCCGGCGCGCTATACCTCGCTGGTCCAGGACGTGCGCGATATCGCCGCCCGCGAGAAGGCGGAGCTGGAGGCGCGGTTTCCCAAGCTGAAGCGCCGGGTCGGCGGCTATAATCTGGATACGATTGATGCCGCGGGCCATAACATGGCGAGCCTGCTGGTCGGTTCGGAAGGCACGCTCGCGACCTTCAAGTCGATCCAGCTGAAACTGCATGAGATCCCGAGGAACCGGGTGATGGCGGTCTGTCATTTCCCGACCTTCCACGCGGCGATGGACGCGACCCAGCATATCGTCAAGCTGGGCCCGGTGGCGGTGGAGCTGGTCGATCGCACGATGATCGATCTGGCCCGCGACATCCCGATCTTCCGCCCGATCGTCGACAGCTTCGTGAAGGGTGAGCCCCAGGCGCTGTTGCTGGTGGAGTTCGCCGGCGACGAGGCCGCGCCGGGTCTCGCCAAATTGCGCGATCTCGACGCGCTGATGGGCGATCTCGGCTATCCCGACGCGATCATCGAGGCGGTGGACCCGGCCTTTCAGGCGCGCATCACCAGCGTGCGCCAGCAGGGCCTCAACATCATGATGTCCATGAAGAGCGCCGGCAAACCGGTCTCCTTCATCGAGGATTGCGCGGTGCCGTTGGAGGATCTGGCGGACTATACCGACCGACTGACGCAGGTTTTCCACAAGCACGGCACCGACGGGACCTGGTACGCCCATGCCTCGGTCGGGTGCTTGCATGTGCGTCCTGTGCTCAACATGAAGGAGGGCACCGACGTCGCCAAGATGCGGGCGATCGCCGAGGAAGCCTTCGAGATGGTCCGCCAGTACAAGGGCTCGCATTCCGGCGAGCATGGCGACGGCATCGTGCGTTCCGAGTTTCACGAGCCGATGTTCGGCAAGCGTCTCGTCGATGCCTTTGGCGAGGTGAAGCGCGCCTTTGATCCCAAGGGGCTGATGAATCCCGGCCGCATTGTCGATCCGCCGAAAATGGATGACCGCTCGCTGTTCCGCTACAAGCCCGACTATCGGCCCGAGCCGATCGAGACGGCCTTGGACTGGTCCGATTGGAGCGGTTTCGCCGGCGCGGTGGAGATGTGCAACAACAACGGCGCCTGTCGGTCCATGGGGGCCGGCGTGATGTGCCCGAGCTATCGGGTGACAGGGGACGAGCGGCACGTGACCCGCGGGCGGGCCAATTCCCTGCGCCTGGCGATCACCGGCCAGCTTGGCTCGGACGCGCTCACCTCCGACGCCATGGCCGAGACCATGGACTTCTGCGTCTCCTGCAAGGGCTGCCGGCGGGAATGCCCGACCGGCGTCGACATGGCGCGGATGAAGATCGAGGTGAAGGCCGCGTACGCCCGGCGGCACGGTCTGTCGGCGCGGGACAAGCTGATCGGCTATCTGCCGCGCTATGCCGAGGCGGCGTCGCGGTTTCATTTCCTGGCCAATCTGAGGGACAAGCTGCCCGGGGTGCCGTGGCTCACCGAAAAGCTGTTGGGGCTCAGCGCCAAACGCTCGCTTCCGGTGTGGAGCGGCGAGCCGTTCCAGGCGAACGAAGCCTCCGAGGTCGGGAGCGACAAGGCCGTGGTGCTGCTTGCCGACACCTTCAATTCCTATTTCGAGCCCGAGAACCTCCGCGCCGCGTTGCGGGTGCTGGAGGCCGGCGGCTATCGGGTGCATGTGGTCGACCCATCGCGGGACGGGGCGGGGCGGCGGCTCTGCTGCGGGCGCACCCTGCTCGCCGCCGGGCTGGTCGATGACGCCAAGGCCGAGGCGGACCGGATGCTGGCGGCCTATGCGCCCTATCTGGAGGCCGGGATGGCGGTGGTCGGGCTGGAGCCGTCCTGTCTGTTCACCTTGCGCGACGAGTTCACCGCGATGCGCCCCGGCCCCGAGACCGAGCGGCTGGCCGCCAACGCGATGCTGTTCGAGGAATTCCTGGTCCGCGAGCATGAGGCCGGGCGGCTTGATCTCGCGCTGAAGCCGGTCGGCGAGAAGGCGCTGGTGCATGGTCATTGCCATCAGAAGGCCTTCGCGGCGATGGGGGCGGTGGAGAAGGCCCTGGGGCTGGTCCCGGAACTCGACGTTTCGGTGATCAATTCAAGCTGTTGCGGGATGGCCGGCGCGTTCGGCTATGAGGCGGATCACCACGCCGCGTCGATGGCGATGGCCGAGCTCGATCTGCTGCCGGCGGTGCGCGACGCCGACGCGGCCACCATCCTGGTCGCGGACGGCACCTCTTGCCGCCACCAGATCCATGACGGCGCGAACCGCGAGGCCGTGCATGTCGCTCGGGTGTTGGAGAGAGCCCTTGCCTGACGATCGCTTCTCAATACCGGCCTTACTCGATGGCAGGCCGATCCCACCGGACCTGCTCGGCGCGCTCAACGAGACCGCGACACCCTTGCCGGATGGCGCGGTGCTTCGCGCGGCGCTGGAGCGTGACGGCTATCTGCTGCTACGCGGCTTGATCGATCCAGAAGATATCAAGGCGGCCCGCGAGGAGGTTTTCGCGCGCCTGGGCGAGGTCGGCGAGATCGTGGAGCCCACCGCCGAGGGGGTGTTCTCCGGACAATCGACCCGCGACGCCCTCCACGACGACCGAGGGGTGTTCTGGAAGTCGACCAGCGAGGGCCCGGCCCTGCGCCAGGTTACCAATGGCGAAACGCTAACCAAGGCTTTGACCACGATCTTCGGCGAACCGGCGGTCGGTTTCGACTATCTGTTCCTGCGCGCGGTGCCGGGTGGTCGGTTCACCCATATGCATTGCGACGCCGGGTTCTTTGCCCGCGCCACCGAGCGGGTCCTGACCTGCTGGATCGCCTATACCGAGATCGACCTGGATCGGGGGCCACTTTTCGTGGTCGAGGGCTCGCACGAGTTCAGCGATATCCGCGCGCAATTCGACGGTTTCGACGTTGTCCGCGACAAGGACCGCAAGGCCTCGATCGATGATCATCCCGCGGATTTCGCGCGGGCTCGGAACACGCGGTTGCTGACCGCGCATTTCCGACCCGGTGACGTGCTGATCTTCGGCATGTACACCGTGCATGGCGCGCTGGAGCATCACGCTGGCGACAACAAGATCCGACTGACCACCGATATCCGGTATCAACCGGCCTCGGAGCCCCGCGACCCACGCTACTTTGGCGAGAATCCCGGCGGTACCACCGGCGCCGGTTACGGCGAACTGAACGGCGCCAGACCTTTGACAGAGGAATGGCACATCCGCTGACAGGCGGCCCCTCATCCAATTGGAGTCCTATCATGAGCCACCGCGCTGGCCCCCACTTCCTGCAGATCCCCGGCCCCAGCAATGTGCCGGGCCGCATCCTGCGCGCCATCGAGCGACCCACCATCGATCATCGCGGGCCGACCTTCCAGGCACTGGCCAAGGAGGCTCTGACCAAGATCCGCCCGATCTTCCAGACCACCGAACCCGTGATCATTTTTCCGTCCTCGGGCACCGGCGCCTGGGAAGCCGCCCTGGTCAACACGCTCTCGCCCGGCGACCGGGTGCTGATGTACGAGACCGGTCAGTTCTCGACCCTGTGGGAGGAGCTGGCGCGGCGCGTCGGGTTGGAGCCGGAGCTGATCGCCGGGGACTGGCGCGGCGGCGTGCGGGCCGATGTGATCGAGGAACGGCTGACCGCCGATACCGGGCACGAGATCAAGGCGGTCTGCATCGTCCATAACGAGACCTCGACCGGCGCCACCTCGAAAGTCGCCGACGTTCGCGCGGCGATCGATCGGGCCAAGCACCCGGCGCTGTTTCTGGTGGATACGATTTCCGGCCTCGCCTCCGCTGACTACAAGCACGACGAATGGGGCGTGGATGTCACCATTACCGGCTCGCAGAAGGGGCTGATGCTGCCCCCGGGTCTCGGCTTCAACGCGGTCAGCAAGAAAGCCGTCGAAGCCTCGAAAAGCTCCAGATCCCTACGGTCCTATTGGGACTGGAGCGGCCAGCTTGCCAATAACCCGACCGGTAACTTCCCCTATACGCCGGCCACCAATCTGCTCTACGGCCTGATCGAGGCCTGCGACATGCTGATGGACGAGGGGCTGGACAATGTCTTCGCGCGCCATGAGCGTCACGCCGAGGCGACCCGCCGGGCGGTGGCGACCTGGGGGCTGGAAACCCAGTGCCTGGAGCCGAGCGAGCACAGCCCGGTGCTGACCGGCGTGGTGATGCCGGATGGCATCGATGCGGACGCGGTACGCGGGGTAATTTTGGAGAATTACGACATGTCGCTCGGCGCCGGCCTCGGTAAGGTCAAGGGCAAGATGTTCCGGATCGGTCATCTCGGTGACTTCAACGATCTGATGCTGATGGGCACCCTGTCGGGCGTCGAAATGGGCCTCGCGGTGGCCGGTGTCCCGCATGCCAAGGGCGGTGTCCAGGCGGCGATGGACTATCTGACCGGAAATGCCTGATAAGGCGGGGCTATCTCGCGGTAGTTGGCCCCGTTTCTCCGTCGCGCCGGTGAAAGCCGGGGCTTGTGGCAAGCGATGGTGAGCCCCTGTTTTCACGGGGGCGACGGATTAAAATAGGAGACGATGGTTCAACCAACGCCAAACTATCAGCCCGCCGTCGCGCGCTCCGGCGCGACGCCGTGGGCCCGCTGATAGGCGGCCACGTTCTTGGCGCCCTCGCCATTGGTCAGGAAATTGATCAGCGCGAAACGCCGTCCCTCGGTCATCGGCGTGACCTCGTGCAGGAGGCCGCCGGCGTAAACGATCGCCTGACCGGGAAGCAGACTGTATTCGCGCGCGCCAAATTCGGGAAAGCGGAGCGCGCCACCCTGGTAGTTGTCATTCAGGGCGATGGTCATGGCGAAATGGCGATGCGGGCTCGATTCGGTGAAGTCCCGGTGTGGTGCGAAGAAACCAGCGGTTTCGGCCTCATAGCAGGCGATCCGATAACGCTCGGCGAAACCGATCTTGAAATGGGTCGCCCGTTCGATCCACGGCGCGACCCTTGCGCGGATCCGGGCATGCACCCGCGCCGCGAGCGGATCGGAGTCCTCCAGAAAGAGATCGCGCCGCCGCTTGCGGTTGGGGTTGATCACATGGGTGACGCCGCCATCGGCATTCTCTCTCAAGTAACCGGAGGCCTCATGGGCGCCGCCGTCCCAGGCCTTCATGAGAGCGTCCCGGAGCTCCGGCTCGATGACATCGGGGATCAGGATAACCGGCGCGTCCATATCCACGGGCCGCGCGCCAGAGCCTACCAGACGGCTCGACAGCCATGTTTCCAACTCGGTGGATGCTTCACCGCCTTGGTGATGCGCGGTGGCGGTCACGCGCAGACTTGGATCGGTTGCAAGGGTGACCAGGCCATCATGTTCCTCGGCGATCCCGAGTGCCCGCCGCGCCGCGCCATCCGTATCGACGATGATCCGCGCGCGTGGGTTGGCCAAGGCCGTGTATTCGGTATCCGCCGGCACGGTCGGCGCGATAACCAGCCAATAGGCTGAATGTTCGCCAAGGATCGGCGCCGCTTTCTCGAGCGCGTCGGTCAGCGTGGCCGCGGCGATGTCGGAGCCGGAGCTGGTGATCACCACGGCATGGCCGGCGAGGCCCTTCAGTGGCAGACGTTCCTCGCGCGTGGTCGGCACATCGACCCAGGGCAGGGGGTCGCCGATTTCCGGCATCT
>JADHLJ010000228.1 GCA_016780745.1 Alphaproteobacteria bacterium
AAGGAATGAACGGCATCTTCAAAGCCGCCCGCGCAAGAGCCCGTGGCTATCGAAAAACCGCCACCTTCGTCACTGTCATTTACCTGATCGGAGCACCGCTTCCCGAATTCATCAAATCCACTTGAAACGTCGAGGAGCCATCTTTTCTCAATTCTCACGAGTTTATACCATAGCATGTAAAATAGTAAAATTAATCAATTCTCCCGTACCACCAGGGCGACGCCGAGGGCGGTGATCGCCATGCCGGCGAAGGCGAGGAGGGTCAGCCGCTCATCGAACATGAAGAACGCCAGAACCGCCGCCGTTGGCGGGGTGAGGTAGAACAGGCTCGCCACTTTCGTCGCCTGGCTTTGCCGCAACATCAGCAGCAACAGGCTATGCGCGCCGAGCGAGACCACGATGACCATCCAGGCCAGCGCCCCGATGAAGCGCGGGTCCCAATCAACCACCCGGTCCTCCAGGAGCCAGGCGCCGATGCCGGTGACCAGCGCCGCGACCGCCGCCTGGATCGTATTGCCGCTCAACATATCCATGCCCGAGCAGAACCGGCGTTGGTAAAGCGTGCCGACGGTGATGAAACACACGCCGACCGAGACCATGGCGAACGCGATGCCGTCGATCTCTCCGAGGTCGAGTTTGTGCCAGAGAACCAGGACCAGGCCGCCGAACCCGAGGATGACGCCGAGCCATTGCAAGCGGGTGACGCGCCCGCTCGGCAGCGCGCTCACGATCAGCACGGTCAGAACCGGTTGTAGGCCGAGGACAAGCGCCACCAGCCCAACCGATGCGCCCCGGTCCAATGCGAGGAAGGTGCTGGAGAGGTAAAGCGCCTGGACGAGAAGACCGACGAAAGCGATATGCCCGGCCTCGGTCCAACTGGTTGGCCATGCGGCCTTGAAGAGCAAACTCAGAGCTAGAAATATCAGGCCCACGAAGGTGAACCTGAGACACATGAAGGTCAGCGGCTCGGCATAGGGAAGTCCGAACTTGGCGCCGACGAATGCCGAGCTCCAGAGCAGAACGAAAAGGGCGGGCGCGATCCGCATGACCGAAGTCACGGCGCGCCCGCCCTTATCGCGTTGATGGACGAGATGTCCAAGATCGGCTGACGCCCGGCTTACTTGTAAGCGGTCACCATGATCTCAACCAACAGCTCCGGCACCGCCAGATCGGCGCGCACGCAGGCGCGTACCGGCGGATTCTCGGGGTCGACCCAGGCATTCCAGACCGCGTTCATGGCGGCGAAATTGCTCATATCGGTGATCCAGAGATTGGCTTGCAGCAGCTTGGATTTGTCGGTGCCGGCCTGGGCAAGGTAGCCGTCGATCTTGTCCAGAATCTGTTGGGTCTGGCCAGTGATATCAGCCGAGCGGTCGGTGGCGGTGAGGCCGGCGACATAGACCATGTCGCCCTTGACGACACAGCGGCTCATGATCGGGCCGGGGCCGGTGGTTTTCTCGATGCGGGTAACGGACATAGTGGGTCTCCCAAAGTGAAATTACGGGCGAGGCCGAGGGCGGCCACTGTAGACAAACCGGAGGCGCGAAGGCCAGATCTTTGCGCCCCCGGTTTAACGCATGCCCGCTATGCGGCGATGCCTGGCTGATGAGATCGCGTCGCCTCGTCGATTAACGCGCGCAGCGCCGGGCTCGCGGGCATCATCGGCAGGCGAAGCTCTGGACTGGTGATCAACCCCGCGCGATATAGCCAATACTTCACCGCCGCCGGGTTCGGCTCGCGGAACAAGAGGCGGGCAATTCCGACCAACTCCCGCCACTGTTGGAGCGCGCCCTGTCGGTCATTGGCGAGGTGTAACGCGCGGACCCGGGCGAAAGCGGCGGTTTCCACATGGGCCGCGGCCAGGATGCCGCCATCGGCGCCCTGACAGAGCGCGGCGTGAAAGAAGGCGTCCTCGCCGGTGAGCACGCCGAAGCCGTCGGGCTTGGCGGCGGTCAGCGCGAAACTTTGCGCGGGATCGGCGCAACAATCCTTCACGCCGACGATATTGTCCCGTTCGGCGAGCCGCAGAAGTGTGTCATTGGCGAGATTGACGCCGGTTCGATAGGGGATGTTGTAGACGATGATCGGCCGGTCGGTGGTTTGCGCGGCGGCGCTGAAATGCTCGAACAGGCCCTCCTGGCTGGGCCTTGTGTAGTAGGGTACGGTGATCAGATAGCCATCGATTGGCCAGTCGGCGGTGCGTTCGATCTGCTTGATGAGCTTGGCCGTATCGCTGCCCGACAGGCCGAGCCAGAGCGGCATCGCGCCGTCCAGTGCCTCGGCGCTCGAGCGGGTCAGGCGCTCGGTTTCGGCGTCGTCCAGGGTCATGCTCTCGCCGGTGGTGCCGGCGAGGATTATCCCGTCCAGTGGCACTTGCGCGTAATGCCGGACGAGGCGGCGCAGCGACGCCTCGTCGAGGACTCCGTCGAGAAACGGGGTGATGAGAGGCAACCAGATGCCCTGGACCGGGGTGGTGGTGTCGGTGATATCGCGTGCCATTGGGTCTTCTCCTTGGATATGCCGGAGAAGACGACCGCCAAAAATAAAAAGACCCCGTCCAATCCGGCGGGGCTTGTTTCGATGTGGTCGGTGTGCTGACGACTACCGCGCGCGACCTCTCGTCCGTCCCCGGATGGAGGACGGTTTTTTCGAGGCCAGCGTGATGTGGTCGCGGTTCGTCATGGGCGGCAAGATGATCAGGGCCCGGCGGTATGTCAACATGGGCGCGGTTCGAGCGCCATGGATCGGATGCTCATTCCACCGCGTCGTCTGGGATGATCGCTTGCGGGGTATTGTAGGCTTTCAAGCTTTCCCAATGCGCCTCGACATCGCTTCGGAACAGGCCCTTGGTGATGCCCAAGACCAGCTTGGGGACCACGGTGGTCATGGCGTTGATCGAGGAGCCCGAGGGCCCGAAACTCATGGTCGAGGCGATGGAAAAAAGGTGGATGTCCTTGATCCAGGGCGTTTCGCCGGCGCGTTTTTCGACCAAGGCGAAGTCCGGGTCGAGATAGGGAAAACGGCCGAGGCGGTCGTGGCGCTCATCCTTTGGCGGGGTGTATTTGTCGCCCCAAGTGGCGATGTTGTCGGCGCATGCGGAGAGTTCCGGGCGCAGGGCGAAGTCCATCTCGACACCGGTGCCCGAGATCACGAAATCGGCGGTGAAGTCCCCCTTTGGTGTCGATATCTCAACACAGGCCTCTGTCGCGCTCACGCTGGTCCAGGGCGCGCCACCGATCAGCCGGAAATTCGCGTGACGGGCGCAGCGGTCGTAGGTCTCCTGGGGGAAGCCCTCGCGTAGACCAAGGATCCGGCGCATGAAACGCCAACGCCATTCATCCTCCAGGTCTCCCAGATGCGCGAGGAAGCCCTTGAAGGTGAGCCAGCGATAGGGCTGGATGACTTGTGGGCTATGGCGACGGCTGAACAGCATGACCTCCGCCGCGCCGGCTTCCAGGGCCGCGCCGGCATTGTCGAAGGCCGAGGCGCCGGCGCCCAGCACCGCGACCTTGGCGCCCTTCAAAGTCTCGAAGTCGATATCGTCGGCGGCATGGGCGCGCCGCGTGACCGGCAAGGCCTCGACCTCCGGCGGCATCCACCACTTGCCCATGCCGTCCTGTCCGGTGGCCAGCACGATCTTGCGGGCATGTACCCGGCGCCGCTCGCCGGTGGCAAGATTGAGCAGGTCCGCCGCCAGTAAATCGCCGGCGGGGGCGATCGCGGTGATCGCCGTGCCGTTCTCGACCTCCAGGCCAATCGTATCGCGCACCCAGAGCAGATAATGACCCCAGGCCTCGCGATCGATCAGCTTGACGGCATCCCAGCTATCCTGGCCGAAACGCGCGATATGCCAGGACGGATAGGTGAGGCTGGGGATGTCCAGGTCTGGGCCGGTGTAGTCCTTCGGGCTTCTCAAGGTTGGCATGCGGGCAAAGGTGAGCCATGGCCCCTCGGCGCCCCGCGCGGCCATATCGACGATCAAGAAATTGTCGACGCGCGACCGTTTAAGGCCAAAGGCCGTGGCGATGCCGGACTGGCCGGCGCCCACGATCAGTACATCCAGCGCCTGGCCGCCGTCGGGGGGGCGGCGCGGGGTGAGCCAAGGCATCCGGGGATGCTCGATCAGCGCCAGGTCCGATTTGACCCGTGCCTCGAGTTCGGCGAGGCGTTGTTCCGGCGTCTCGCTCAGGACGGTACCTCGATACGATAGACCCGTGCCGCGGTTCCACTGAACAGATCGGTCTTCTCGGACGCGCTGGCGCCGCTCGCCAGCTTTTTGCAAGCGTTCCAATAGACCGGATAGCTGTAGGAGCCCTTATCGACGGGGAAATTGCTCTCGAACATGCAGCGGTCGGCGCCGAAGGCCTCGATGCAGACATCGATATAGGGCCTCCAGGCTTCGGCCAGCCGGTCTGAGCTCGGCGGATCGGCGTGCTCGTGGAAGTCATAGCCGTTGATCCGCATGCCGAGGCCGCCTGTCTTGACGGTGACATTGGGGCAGGTCGCGAGCTCCGTGATCGAGGCTTTCCAGGCGGAGAAGACCTCATCCCCGCGCCCGGTATAAGGGCCGATGCCGAGCGGCCCGCCGCAATGATCAAGGATGATAGGGGTCTCGGGAAAGGTTCGGGCGAGATCCGTCAATTCCGGGATCTGAGGATGATAAAGCCAGGCATCAAAGGACAGACCGAGCTTACCGAGTTCGGCGAAGCCTTCACGGAAAGCGTCTTGTTCGAAGAGTCTTTCCGGAACTGGATAGCCTGGGTTCATCAAGCTTTCGTCCGCATCCCAGGACGAGATGTGACGAATGCCTCGGAACCGACCGCCGCCGGCGGTGATATGGGCCTCGAGGACCTCGCGCACCGCCGCGCCGAGGGTCAGGTCGGCGTGGCCGACAATCCCGGCGCACATCCGTTGCTTGCCGTAGAGGCCGCTGGCGCCGATCGCCGCGACGCCGTTGACGAATTCGGTCTCGCCCACTGGCCTCATTGCTTCCGGTCCGTCGGCCCGGTGCATCGACCTGCATTGCACGAAAACCGTGGCGGCGATGTTGTGACCGCTTCCGAGATCCGCGGCCAGATCGTCGATCATGTAGCGCCAGCCGGGCCGGTCCCAGATGTGGTGATGCGGGTCGACGATCGGCAGACCCGGCTCCAGGATCTCTTCGCGAACCCTCGCCAACCAGTCGTCCCGAACCGCGAGATAGACGGGCTGCGAGCTGCCAGTATTGACGGTGGCCATGGTCATTCCTCCCCGGAAGAAAACTTCACCACGTCAAGCGGCGGCGGCTCCAGGCCCGCGTGGCTCAGCATGTGATGGGTCTGGCCGCGATGGTGGATCTGGTGCTGGAACAGGTTGGTCAGGCAATTGCGCAGCGGCAGGCTGAAAAACTCGCCGGTCTCCACGGTGTCGAAGGAAAGCGTGCCCTCCAACTCCTCGGGATCCATCGCCTCGCAAAACGCCACATACCAGGCGTCCTGGGCGAACTGCGCTTCAGCCAAGGGCGCGAAGTCCTCGTATAGAATCTCGTCAAGCCGGGTGAAGGTGGTCGGCTTCTTCTCCAACCGCTCGCGATAGATCAGGTCCGAGAGCAGCATGTGGTTGAGCGTGCCCTTCACGGACTTGAAAAAGCCTCGGCGGTCTTCGCTGAACTGGGCGGGCGAAAGCTGTTCGGCAACCGCGTAGAGCCGTTTGTTGGCCCAAGCGTTGTAGCGGGCGGCGGTCGGGAGATCCAATAGCATGAGGCATCCTCGATAACGGTTCGCGGACGCGATCGGCGACGGAGCCTCGGCGCATCCTCGGTAGACGCTCATCATGGCGCATCACGCCGCGCCCGTCATCCAGGAGTCGGATATCGGCGAGCCGGGTCTATTTGAGAACACCCCAGCAACATCGAGGCCTTAGCGGTAGCGACAGCGCACGGTACCATTCTTGGTGTCGGCATGGATCTGGTTGCGGCCCCGCCCGGTGATGCCGAACAGCACGCGGCGACCAAAATTCGCCTCCACGTCGAGGGAGCGGAACTTACCGGTGCCCTTGAAGAAGATGAGATACCGGCCGCCACTGGGCTGACTCCAGACCAGAAGCCCGCCGTCGCACTCAAGAACCGCGTCACGAGATTGTGCGCGCGGCTCTGAAGAGAGGGTGAAAATTGCGGCGGCAAGGATCGCGACGGTCACCGCGCCAAACGTAAAAACTCCGCGTAAGATCATCACGCTCTCCTAGAAAAAATGACCATGGTGACACAAATTTCAAAGATATTATTGATGTCGTCAATGATTTTGGACGATGTTTTTCATAAAGTGAATGCCATGAAAAATTCGAATATTTTGTCAGCGTAACAAAGAAACATTATTCTTCCGCGCCGAACGGGCGTCGGTGTTGTTCTTGATCTCGGTTTCGAGCGGGACTGTTCGAGCAGGAACGACCTAAACAGGAACCCGATGAGCGGCCTTATCCTGGCTTTATCAACCCGCGTCCAAACGCACCCGACACTCCGCCACCGGCAATCCCGGCACATCGGCGCGGGTCTTGTACACGGTGCCGCAATTCTCGTGAGGGCCGCCGCGGCTGCCGGTCACGACGTAGAGGTCCATCAGATCATCCCCGCCGAAACAGACGGACGTGACCATGGGCAGGGGTACGGGAAGGCTTTTGCGCAAGGAACCGTCGGTCTCGTACACATCGACCCGAGAGCCGTGCGCCATTGCGGTCCAAACAGAGCCGTCCTCGGCGACGGCCAGGCCATCGGCATGGGCCTCGGGCGGAGTTTTCACGAAAGGCCTCCACGGGCCGACACCGCCATCCTCGCCGACATCATAGACCCGGATAACGTCGTCTCGCGCATCGGCGTGGTAGAGAAGCTTGCCGTCCGGCGAGAAACCCATGCCGTTGGTGAGCATGACACCATCCGAAAGGGTGCGGATCGAGCCGTCTAGGTCCACCAGATGCAGATGGCCGGGTCTGGGATCTCCGCCGCCGAAGACCTTGAAGGCGAGCGACCCGGCATAGACCCGGCCCTTGGCATCGGTGGTGAAGTCGTTGAAACCGACCGCGACATCGGTGACGTCGTTGTCGAGCATGACAACCGAACGCTCGCCGTCGAAGCTCTTGAAAGAGAGATTACGTCCACCGACCACGAGCCCGTCATCCTCGTGCAAGACAATCCCGCCGATGCCCTTGCGGTGGGGCACGACGGTCGAGACCGCGCCATCCGCGCCGATCGCGAAGACGCCGCCGTTCAGGACATCGCTGTAGAGGAGACCCTTGGTCGGGTGCCATGTCGGCCCCTCGACCAGGCCATAACCGGTGGCAAGCTGTTCCATGAAACCCTCGATCCCTATGTTCCGTCGCCCTCGCGCAGGCGGGGGCCTCATTCACGTCAGCCGGTCGCCCTGCGTTCAGGCGTCGTCGCCGAGCACCTCTTGCAGGACCCGACCGGTGTTCACCGCCGTTGGCCAGCCCGAATAGAAGGCGACGTGCGTGATCATGCCCTTCAGCTCCTCGACGGTCACGCCATTGTCCAGCGCGCGTTGCAAGTGGCCCTTCAATTCAGGCGTGCGATACAGTGCCGCGAGAACCGTGCAGGTTACCAGGGAGCGATCCCGTTTGCTGAGTTCCGGCTGCTCCCAGACATCGCCGAACAGCACGTCGTCGCGCAGCTTGCCGAGTTGTGGGATGAATTCGTAGACGGTTTGCTTGGCCATGATGGTTTCCTTCGTTGTGGTATGTGTTTGGGTAGGGTTTAGCGGGACGGTGCCTCGTCCAGCGCCGCGACAATGCCTTCCAGATCCGGCGATGGCGCGGGATAGCGCTTGACCACCTCGGGGTCGTGTCCTGGAACGATGCGGGTTAGATCGCCGCCAAGTTTCCGTAGTTTGCGATAGGATTCAAGCATGTCGAAGATGTTCTCGTGGGTCTGGAATACGGGTTCCTTCTCGACACTTTCGTAGTAATGCGCGGTGTCGGAGGCCAGCACCACCCAGCCGCGCTTGGTATGCACCCGGACCGCCATCAGCCCGCGCGCATGGCCCGGGAGGTGATGCAGGGTGATGCCGTCGAACAGATCGTCGTCGCCATCATGAAACACCGCCCGGTCGCCATAGACCATGGCCAGCATCTCCTGGACCTCGGAGAGCACGAAGGAATGG
>JADHLJ010000229.1 GCA_016780745.1 Alphaproteobacteria bacterium
TTCACCGCCGAGATGACCGAGCCGGTGACGATCCTTGTGGACAATTCCTTGCCTTTGGGGGGCGCCCGCTATGTGGACTGGCTGGAGCGGCTTGCCCATGAGGTGGCGCGTAACGGCGGTCGCCTCGTGGATGGCGCCGCCTCCCAGGGAAGTTCGTCGTCGCCCCAGGCCCCGTCGGTATCGAAGAACGGGACCGCGCCCTTGCCGGCGTCGTCCAGCGGGCCGACCGGCGCAATCAAACGAACCTTGAACTGAGGAAGGAAAACGGACATGTGGATGTCGCGGTTCAGCACCGCCGTTGCCGCGGTGGTTTTTCTGGCGGCCTGTCAAACGACCCAAGGCCTGGATGGAACTGTCTCCATTAACCCGGTTAGCGGGACGTCCGGCGGGACGCCGACTTATTCCGTCTTTTGGGACCAGGGCGATCATCTGAAGGAACTGGTTGCCGCCAAGGATTGGGAGAAAGTCGCGGCGCTCTATCGCAAGGAAAGCGCCCATTTCGATAAGAACCGTGATGACGCGGCGGTTGTCACCGGATTGCGCGCGGCGGGAGACGCCTTGGCGCGCAGGCTGATCCCAGCACTTGATAGTGCCACGAAATCGATTGATGCAATCTCCTGGCCGGCCCCCCCGAGTGCATGGGCCGACATCAAGCAGGCTATCGTCGGCGCGAAATCGGAGCTGTCGGCCACGAGTGACGAGCCAATCATCAAGGAGGCCTCGGCGCATAATCCCGCCAAGGAGCGGCTGACCAAGGCCATTGCGGCTCTGGAGAAGCGCATCGGTGATGGGGCGCCCGACGGTTTCGCGGCTTTTGATCACGCGGGAGACGGAGAGTTTTTCGCGATCTATCCCGTTGTGGTGTCGGTTCCGGAGACCATACGCGCCGCCATGCCGGCTCTGACGCCAAAGCTTAATCAACAATCGCCGGAGGTGGTCGCGGCCTTTCTACAACGATTCGGTGATCGGCTGGGCCAGGGGGCGCGTCAGGATGTGTCGGCGTCGGGATTCCAGACACTCCTGCGGCGCGAGGCGCGGGGTGAGCGGCCGACCCTTGATACGATCCTGCTCGCCTACGGTAAGGCCAAGCAGCTCGGCATTGAGCCCACGCGGCTGGAGGAGCCGCGTATCCGGTTTGTCGAGATCACAAGCCGGACATTGCTTAAGGAAGGTCAGATAGAGTTTCCCGCGACCATCGATATCGATCTACCGGTCGACGCCGAGAAGGCGGGGCTGGGCGAGGCCCTGAGGGATGTCGGCTCGGATCGTCTCGATTATCTCGTGGTCTTCGACGTCGCGGTCGCCAAATCTTTCCGCCGGGTCGCGACACAGGAGAAAGTCCGCTCGCAATACAAGTCCGGCGTCCGATACGAGCCGAACCCGGCCCGGACGACCCGCCAGATCGCCGTCCAGACAGCGCAGGCAAATATGCAGCAGGTCGAAATCCGCGCCTCAACGGGCTGTATCGGGTGCGGGCTCATACCAGCGATGATTCATGCTGGAATCATGAACGGCAAGCGAGACGAGGCCCGACAAGCGTTGAGCGCCGCGATCGCTAACCTGGAGGCCGAACCCGTCAATCTGGAGAAGCCGGTCTGGGCCGATTACGAGTTCAATCGGGCGCATATCGACGCCAAAAAGGTCATGTCGATTAACTATTACGTCATGGACCTGCGCGAGCGCAGCTACTTCAAATCCTTCGTCACGGTGAACGAAGAGCAGTCCTTCGTGGTGCCCTACAAGATCCATGACAAGGACCGCAACCGCGCGAGCCATCTCACCGGGGCGCAGCGCGAAAAGGATGTCGAGACTTTCGAGGCCGCGCCGGTCGCGATCAAACTGACGGAAATCCTTGGTCATTATCAGGAAAACAAGGGGCAATCGAAGAAACTGCCGCCGGCCTCCGCGTTGCGGGCCGAGATGCTGAAAGACAAGAACACCCAGCTTGCCAAGTATCGCGAGAATACTTTCGATGCCCGCCCGCTGAATGACCCGAGATTCGACAGCGTCGTCGTTGTCTACAACCCGCAAGGATCTGTTGGCTCGGGATTCTTCGTGCGGCCGGATCTGGTTCTGACCAACTATCACGTGATCGAGAATTCCAAGTTCGTCGAGATGAAGCTTTATGACGGCCAGGAAACCTTCGGCAAGGTCGTGAAGACCGATGTCCGCCTGGACCTGGCGCTGGTGCGGGTCCAGCAACGGGGCAAGCCGGTGCGCCTGTACAATAAGCGCACCGTCGATCTCGGTGTTGCCTCCGAGGCGATCGGACACCCCAACGGTCTCAACTTTACCATCACCCGCGGTGTCGTCAGCGCGCTTCGCAAACTGCCGAGCACCTTCGCGCCGGGCGGCAAGGAGATCTTGTTCGTGCAGACCGACGCCGCGATCAACCCCGGGAACTCCGGTGGACCATTGTTCATTGAGGACGAGGTGGTGGGCATGAACACCCAAAAACTGGCCAAGGTCGAGGTCGAAGGCCTGGGTTTCGCCATCCACTTCTCCGAGATCAACGCTTTCATGTCGGGAGATTTCTGATGACGGCACTTCCATCAATGCGCGCGGCGCGGCGCTGGCTTCTGGTGGTGGGCGCGGCGGGGCTTCTCGCGGCCTGTCAGTCCGGTCAAAGCCGGCTCAACATGGTCACCGACCCGGGCTCGGGCTTGAAATACGGGTCGGTGGTGGAGAAGTCGGTTTTCATTGACGCCGACCAGTTCGAGAACAACGCGATCAAGGTCGCAATCCGCAATACCTCGGGTGATCCGGCCTTCGATGTCCGTGGCTTTCGCGCCGATCTGGAACGCTCCTACGCGGATAAGGGGTTCAAGCCAACCCGGGACGACTTTGGTATCAAGTTGGATCTCAACGTCGTTTACAGCGGTCACATTCGCGAGGATATGAGCGCGCAATACGGCTTCCTCGGCGCGGCCGCCGGGGGGATCGCGGGGTATCGTTCTCCGGCCCGGGCGGGCACCGCCATCGGCGTGCTTGCCGGCGCGACTCTCGGGAGCATTATCGGCGGCACCCAGACCCGAGACACCTATATCACCATCTCCGAGGTGGCGATCGGGATCGCCGAGGCCAAGGCGGTCGGGCAGACCACCAAATCCGTGACCTTCGGCTCCAGCGCGAAACTCCAGGAAGAACGCAAATCCGGCTTCAAGCCGTTTCGCGGTGTGCTGCGGACCCGAATCGCGGTCTATGGCGGGGGGCGCAACGTCTCGCAGGCGCAGATCGCCGCCGAGGTCAAACGCCGGCTGATCCGGATTGTCTCGGATATGATCTGATCAACGAGGACTTGCTTTAGCGACCGGAGCCATCCGGGCGCTGCATATAGGCGTTGGGGTCTCGGGCCGCGAGCAGGGCGGGGTCCGAGCCGGGCCGCGCCGTGGGCCGGGCGAATTGCAGCACCAAGACATCGGCGCCATCCTCGCCAGCGCGCAAAAGCGGTGCTGGCTCGCCCGCCTCGACGTGAACGAGCGATCGCCTTGGAAGCTCGTGTTCGTCTCTCGATACCTGGCCTTCGCAGACCAGATAATACTGACCGCCGCCATCCGACACGGGGCCGCGGATCTCCGCGTTTGGCCCGAGGCGCAGGCCGACCGCCATGGCGCCGTCCTGTTGATCGGTCATCAAATTCTCTCGGACGATCTGGCCGGTTTCGGGGCGGGGGCGGGTGGTATCAAATCGCCCGGCGATGTTTCGGCCCGCTCGTCCGGGCATATTGTGTCGATTGCCGGGCATGGCGAAGAAGCCGCCGCTGGCGATCGGGCGCAGCGTGAAGAACGCGAAGCCCTCCTCGCCGCCGACGATCGGACCATAGGGCGTATAGGCGTCGGCGTATTGAAACGTCACGGGGTCGGCGGCTTTCTTGCCCATGCGGCACGAGCCATCCACGACGATCTGGAACTGGTCGATGTCGTGAAAATGAGGGTCGATCCTGGCGTCGGGATAGAGCCGGTCGACGAGAAACGCCTGCGGGTTGGCGTCTATGATCCCTGGGCTGCCGATATAGTCCACGCGGCGTCCGATACCACCGGCGCGTTTGACCTCGACCTCTCGTGCCTCGCTGATCGCGACTGTTCGCATATCTGTTCTCCCGCGCCGATATGGCGGTTGAAGGCGGTTTGCGCGGCGCATTGTCGCCCGTTTGCCGTAGATTGGACAAGGGCGGATGCCGAGAACATGTGAAAGGAATGGTCATGGTAACGCGAGAAGAGCTACGGCGTGACGGCGAGGCCATGCGGGAACGACTGTTCGGTTCGGTCGATGATGGCGCGCCGGCGGTGATGCGGACCCTGCTGAGCGAGGGCGCATATGGCGCGGTGTGGAGCCGTCCGGGCTTGGCGATCGAGGACCGTATGATCGCGGCCCTGGCGGCGCTGGGATCGATACGGGCGCCGGCGAGTACCAGACGGCACGTCGCGGCGGCGCTGGACCTCGGGCTATCCGCCGAGAGCATCGTAGAGGTCTTCATCCAGGTCGGGATTTATGCCGGTTTCGCGATGACCGAGGAGGCGGTCGCGACCGCGAACACGGTGTTTGTCGAGCGCGGCATTGATCCGCCGCCCGATCCGGTGCGAGACGACGCGCTGGAGGTCCTGTCGCAACGGGGCAAGGATCTCATGAGCAAATTGCACGGAACGCGCGCGACCCGGGGCTACGCCTCGCCTGAAAACAAGATCACCGGTCGCTTCTATCCGCTGGCCATTCAATACGGTTACGGCGAGATCTGGTTTCGCCCCGGGCTCGATCTTCGCCAGAGGGCGCTTTTGGCCGTGGCCAGTTTCGCGGCGTTGAAACTCGAGGGGCAGGTGGCCAAGTTCGGGCAATCCGCGCTGAATGTGGGCCTGGACCAAACCGAGTTGCTCGAGGCGGTCATCCAAACCGCGCCCATAAGTGGCTTCGCGCCGGTGCTAAACGCGCTGGCGGCGTTGAGCGCGGTCTTGGAGCCGGACGGTAGCTAGCCTCAGCGCGCGAAACTGAACGGCGCCGCGCGTTTCAGGTGCTCTTCCACCGTCAGGCGGTGGTTCATTGGCGGATAAGCCCGTTGGCTGCAGTCCAGACGCTCGCAGACACGGCAACTGACACCCACCGGGGTCGCGGTGTCCTGACGCTTGCCGACAAGCCCGTCGGCGTAAACCAGTTGCTTGGCATCCCGGATCTCACAGCCCAATGCGATGGCGAATTCCGGCTGCAACCGATCCCGCCAACCGCCGATCGTGTCCAGGGTTCGGGCGACGGTGAAGAAGGTCGACTCATCCGGCATGCGCGCGACCTGGGTAAGGATACTGCCGGGCGTCTTGAAGGCGTCATGGACCACCCAGCGCGGACAGGTACCGCCAAAGCGGGCGAACTGAAACCCGCCGCCCGACAATCGCTTGGAGACATTGCCGGCCTGATCGATCCGAAGGAAAAAGAAGGTCACCCCGCGCGCGCCGGGCCTCTGCAGGGTTGTAAGGCGGTGGCTCACTTGCTCGAAACTGACGGTGAAGCGGCGACGCAAAAGCTCCAGGTCATGCCGCAACTCCCGCGCCGCCTCCAGAAAGCTCTCATACGGCATCATGACGGCACCGGCGAAATATCCAGCGAGGCCCTGGCGCAGTAGCGCGCGCGCCTCCTCGGAGGGCAGGTCCGCGTCGTCGACAAGCCGGTCCAATAACGTGGCTTGACCGAGATAGGCGGCCTGCACGCCCATTTGAAACACGCGCCCGGACGGTAGCAATGCCTCGGAAAGCAACAGCCGGCGGCGGTGAAGATCAAAGCGGCGCAGGGATTGCCCCATCACCTTGACCGGCATGACTCGAACCGTGACGTTTTGTTCGCGTTGCAACCAGCCAGCGAGATCCTGAAACAGGCTGTCGCGGTGCAGGCCGGCGTCGCGCCACAGGCCCTCGGCGGCGGTCTCCAGTTCCGGGAAGTGATTGGACTGGATCTGGAAGACATCCCGCACCGCGTCGACCGGTGAGGCGGAAAGCTCCGTGCTCGGTAGATCGCGGGCGCCATCGGTGTGGGTCAGATCCTGCATCCGCTCCCATAACAGGCGGTAGGCCTGATAAAGCGACGCGGTCGCCTGTGCCGCCGCCGGCGCGGAGCCCACGAGGTCGAGGATTTCGCGCTGGGAGATGCTCTGGCCCTCGAACAATTGATCGCTGAAGACCTCGCTCAGCTCCGCCGCCAGCCGCGCGTCCTCGTCCTCGGCGAAGGCCTTGAGGTCGATGTCGAAGACCTGTCCCAGCTTGAACAGCAGGGAGACGGTGACCGGGCGGTGATTGTGTTCTATCAGATTCAGATAGCTGGCGGAGATCCCGATCTCGGTTGCCATCTCGACCTGACTGAGGCCCTGGCCCAGACGATAACGCCGGACCTTGTGCCCTAGCATGGACTTTCGCTCGACGCGTTCCATGAACGCAATCCTCTCGAGAAAGGGGTGTGTCGTGGAGCGATCGCATGGAGTGGGGATTTTCGCAATTTCCAAATGAAATTATAAAAATTTACAATATTTACTAATTTACCCTTTTATTTTCAATTAGTTATCGACTCTCCTGGGTGGCGCGGTTACCGATTGTCTTGTCACACCGGCCCAAGGGCGCGCGACCCGCGCCAATCCAACCAGCCAAGACAACCAGGAGAACCAAGAGATGACCGAGCAATGGAACAAGCAACGCGATTACTCCCCCGAAGAGGTCCGGCGGCTGTCCGGCTCGGTACGGGTTGAGCACAGCCTGGCCCGGCGCGGCGCCGTGCGGCTTCGCGAACTGCTGCTGAGTGAGCCATATGTGAACACGCTGGGGGCGATGACCGGCAATCAGGCGATGCAACAGGCCAAGGCCGGCCTGCAAGCGGTCTATCTTTCGGGCTGGCAAGTCGCCGCCGACGCCAATCTCGCCGGCTCCATGTATCCCGACCAGAGCCTGTACCCGGCCAATAGTGGCCCGGATCTGGTGCGTCGGATCAATAACGCTCTGCTGCGTGCCGATCAGATCCAGCATATGGAGCAATCTGGCGACATCGACTTTCTGCTGCCGATCGTGGCCGATGGAGAGGCCGGGTTTGGTGGGGCGCTCAATGCGTTTGAATTGACCAAGGCCTTTATCGAGGCCGGCGCGGCGGGCGTGCATCTCGAGGATCAGTTGGCCTCGGAAAAGAAATGCGGGCACATGGGCGGCAAGGTTCTGGTCCCGACCCAGCAGCATATCGGCACCCTCAACGCGGCGCGGTTGGCGGCGGATGTCGCCGGGGTTCCGACCTTGGTGATTTGCCGGACCGACGCCGAGAGCGCCAAGTTGATTACCAGCGACGTGGATGAACGCGACCGCCCGTTCCTGACCGGCGAGCGGACAGCCGAGGGCTTTCACCGTCTGCGCGATGACGAGGGCATGGCCCGTTGTGTCGCTCGTGCCAAGGCCTACGCGCCATACTCAGACCTCATCTGGATGGAGACCTCGACACCCAACTTGGATCAGGCGCGTGAATTCGCGGACGCGGTTCACCAGGACTTCCCGGATCAGATGCTGGCCTATAATTGCTCGCCGTCGTTCAACTGGTCTTCGAACCTGGATAAGGCCGATATCGCCCGCTTCCAGCGAGAGCTCGGCGCCATGGGCTACAAATTCCAGTTCATAACCTTGGCGGGCTTCCATTCCCTCAACCACTCCATGTTTCAACTCGCCAGCGGGTATCGCGAGCGCGGCATGACGGCCTATTCGGAACTGCAGGACGCCGAATTCGCCGCCGAGGCCATGGGCTACACCGCGACGAAACACCAGCGTGAGGTTGGCACGGGCTATTTCGACGCTGTCACGACAGCCATCAAGGGTGGCGCGTCATCGACCACCGCCCTGACCGGATCGACCGAGGAGGCCCAGTTCCACGACGCCGGCGCGCTCGGCGTGGCGGCTGAGTAAGGCCGGCCTCAAAATCCTTTGAGACCAGGGAGAAACTCATGGTGACCCATTACATCTGGATTAACGGCATCCTTTATCCCGCCAGCGGCCCCAGGACGTCTTCCGTCGGAAAGCGCTGACAGCATCAAACTCCTCCGTTTTCGCGAGGGATGTGGGTCTCGGCCCCATCCCTCGTTTTTCTTTAAGAGCGAAGCCGCGCGCATCATGTCGCGCCCGTCGCTTGACGCTGGCAACGGGC
>JADHLJ010000230.1 GCA_016780745.1 Alphaproteobacteria bacterium
ATGGACGGCGCGCATGTCGACTGGGTGAAACTCACCAACGTCGCCTCGTATCTGCATGCTCGCGACCTGGAGATCACCTCGCCGCATCTGGGGCGGCTTACAGTCGACGTGGCCTATGGGGGAAATTTTTACGCCATTGTCGAGCCGCAGGAAAATTTCTCCGACATGGCGGATTACAAAGCCTCGGAACTGGTCGACATGGCGCGCGAGCTTCGCCGGGCGATGAACGAAGCCTATAGTTTCGAGCACCCGGACGAACCGGCGATCCAAGGCCTCTCGCATATCATGTGGACCGGTAAGGCGACCACGCCCCAGGGCGATGCCCGCAACGCGGTCTATTATGGCGACAAGGCAATCGACCGCTCACCCTGCGGTACCGGCACCTCGGCCAGAATGGCGCAATTGGCGGCGCGCGGCCGCCTCAATGTCGGCGACAGCTTCGTGCATGAGAGCATTATCGGCAGCACGTTCACCGGCAAGGTCGAGGCCGCGACGACGGTCGCCAATCACCAGGCGATCATTCCCTCGGTCCAGGGTTGGGCCCGGATCACCGGGCTCAACACCCTCTTCATCGACGACCGCGACCCCTATGCCCACGGTTTCGTGGTCGTCTGAAAGGCGTCAGTCCGTGCGACTGGTGACTTCCAGCAGGTGATAACCGAACTGGGTTTTCACCGGGCCTTGCACTTCCTCGACCGGGGCGCTGAACACGACCTTATCGAACTCGGGCACCATCATGCCGGGACCGAAGGAGCCGAGATCGCCGCCGCTGGCACCCGACGGGCAGGATGAATGCTCCCGCGCCAGATCGGCGAAATCCTCGCCACCGGCGATCTTGGTTTTGAGCTCCTCGCAGAGCTCCTCGCTATCAACCAGAATATGTCTCGCGGTTGCGCTGGCCATCGATCCGTTCCTCATCTTACGTTGTTCGGGGTGATTTCAGGGCTTGATACAGGTCACGGAAGCAGACGGCAACCTCCGCCGGTTTGGCCGGTTTGGTTGATGTCAGACCATGCTCCGATAGACCAGCATCGCCGCGCCAGCGACCGAGGCCAGTGTCAAAAGGCCGAACACCGCGAGGCGCAGGGGATGAAAAACCCAGCCGAAGCCGTGCAGGATGGTCCCGACCCACGAGCCCTCGAGCGGCTTGTTGAAGAACACCACGGCGCAGAACATCGCCGGCCCGGCGGCCAGGATAAAGCCGATGCCGTAGGAATCGGTCGCCGCCAGCAGACCGCCATAGATCGCCGGATAGATCATCATCGCGACCGAGGTAAACGCCAGCACCCCGCCGGTAATGCCGCCGACATGACCCTCCGGCGCCAGCCGCGCGGTCTCGGCCAACAGCACTCCGTGCCAGCTCAGCGAGGTGATGTTGTAAACAATGGCGACGCCGATGATCGCGTTCAGGCTCCAACCCGTGCTGTAGAAACCGGTCAGGATCGCGGAGATGGCGGCGAACACACAAAGCATGCCGAGAACCAACCGGGGCGAGACGATCGTGCTGCCGAGATAACCCCAGAGGATACGGGCGAAGATCGCCGTCACGCTGGCGATGGCGAAGGCGGTCCCGGCCTCCAGCTCGGAATAGTCGAGGCGGTCGATCAGGAACAGAATGAAGAAGCCCGACCAGATCGCCTGCAAACCGCCCAGCGCGAAGGACAGGAAGGCCAGATCGCGGAGCTTGGCGTCATGGACCACGATCCGCATGGTCTCGGCGGCGCCAGAGACGCTGAATTTAGTGTCGGGCTTGCGGTCGGAATCGAAATGCGCGCGTAGCGGCTGCAACATGACCGCCACCGAGTAGACCAAGAGGCCGCAGACAAAAGCGGTGCCGAAAGCGTCGAGATGGACCGACTCCCGCAACGTCGCGCTGTAGAGCCCAAGACCCAGCAAGGCCGGGATCAGCAGCCCGCCGATCAGCGCGCCCACCGGCACCCCGGTTTGCTTGACCGAGAAAATCAACGGCGCCAACCGCGGCGGACAGAACCGGGCCAGGATATGCGAGCTCGCGGGGGTGGAGACCGAGGCCGCGCCCAGCAGGATCGCCGCCACCGGATAGAGCCACAGCACGCCGGTCGCGATCACGAACAGGCTACCGCCCATGAAGACGAGGCAATACTGGCTGATCCGAAGCGGGCCGAGCTTGACGATCAACGCCCCGCAACCCATCGCCGCGGCAATCGCCGCGATATTCTGGATGAACAGATAGAGCCCGAGCCAAGCCCGCGAGATCCCGAATTCCTCGGCGATCCGGTCGGCCAGGAACGGCATGACGATCTGACAGACATAGGCCAGGGCCTGCTGCAACAGCATCGACGAGGTGGCCAACGCCAGCACCACCCACCAATCAAACTTCTCCATGTTCACGGCAGCGTGGCCTTGTCACGTATCTGGATATTGACCTCGACCAACATACCCGGCGCGGTGAGCGGCGGCGGGTCGAGGAGCTTGATCCGCACCGGGATCTTCTGGGTCGATTTAATTGATTTGGCCGTGCTCTCGGTGCCGCCCATGGCCAGATCCGCGACCGTCACCATCGAGATCCGCGTAACCTCGCCGCGAAAGGTCTCGAACGGATAGGCGTCGAGATCGATCCTAACGGGCTGGCCAACCGCCAGATGGCGGATCTGATCCTCGCCGATATTCGCCTCGATCCAGATGTTGTCCGGATCATGCACGATCAGCAATTCGTCCGCGTCCTCGACATATTCCCCGATATTCTTGAAAATCCGGTCGACAACCCCGTCGATGGGGCTGCGGATAACCCGGTCGTCGAGACCGACTTCCTGTTCCTTGATCTGGGCTTCCAACCGACGCGCCTCGATGCGCGAGATCTTGATCGCCTCGTCCAGCACCGCTATTTCCGAGCGTTCCGCCTCGATCTCCGCGACCTCGCGCTTGGCTACCTGAACCCGGGCGCTGGCCACGCTGACTTGACCCGCGAGATCCAGCACCCGGTCCTGATCATCCTCCAAGGCCTGCTCGGAAGTCAGCTTGCGGGAGACCAGAAACGTTGTGCGTTTGAGTTTTTTCTTGGCCAGTTCGTGGCGATCCAACAGCGCGCGGCGCTCCACCCCGAGCGCCCGAACCAGCTCCCGCTTGGTGTCGGTGCGCGCGTCGATATCGGCCCCGAGCGCTTGCTTCTCCGCCGTCAGTCGGTCCGCCTCGGCCGAGGCTCCGGCGACATCGGCCCGCAACGCCTCGATCCTCTGGCGCACCGCGCCAGCCTTCATGGTGACCAGCACATCACCCTTGGCGACACGATCCCCCTCGGCCACCTCGATGGTGTCGATGGTGCCGTTGACCCGACTGGAGATACGGGTCAGGTCGGTGCGAATTCGCGCGTCGAACTCATAGACATGGGTGAACCAGTGGAACAGCTCATAGGAGCCGAACCCCAATAGTCCGACGACCGACAACAGGCCGAGCCATTTCAGCATTCCACGTCTTTTAGGTGACAGCGCCATGGGATCCCGTCAATGAAGATGAACCGCCCACCGGGGACGACAGCCCCAACACAAAGCAATTCCGCCGCGCCGTCAAACGAAGCCGACGTGAGCCACGCGGAAACCTTGATCGTGATGGAATTGGCCTCGCACAACCGTGACCGGTTCGACGATCCCGCTACCATTCGCTAGGCTGGGGCGAACGATCCCGTCACTCTTGACCGTCACATTCGCCAAGGACATCTCATGAAAGTCATTCGCATCAATCCCGCCGGTTCTCCGGCGCCCAAGAACTACAGCCACGCCGTTTCCGCCGAGGGAGGTCGCACGATCTATCTGGCCGGGCAGATCGCCTTCGACAAGGATCGCAACATCGTCGGCAAGGGCGACGTCGTGGCGCAAGCCCGCCAGGCCCTGGAGAACCTCCAGCGTAATCTCGAGGCCGCCGGCGGGGCAATGACCGACATGGTCAAGATCAATACCTATGTCGTGAACTATCACCAAAGCCAGCTTGAGGGGATCATCGGTGTTATCGGCGAGTTCTTTCCCGAGGGCAGCCAGCCGACCAATACCCTGCTCGGCATAGACGGCCTGGCGGTCGACGGGTTGCTGATCGAGATCGAGGGAATCGCGGTAACCGACAAGCCTCTGCCGTAACGCCGCGACGAACTAAGCCATCACCGCGCGCACCGCCGCTTCCAGGCGGTCGACCGTCGCCAGTACCTCTGTCTCGATCGGGGTGCTGTAGGGGATCACCATATCGGCGCGGGTCACCCGCTTGATCGGTGCCTTCAGCGCGTGGAAGCAGCGCTCCGCCGCGAGCCCGGCGATCTCTGCGGCGAAACCGCAGGTGCGGTTGGAATCATCGAAGATCACCAAGCGACCCGTCTTGTTGACCGATGCCTCCAGCCCCGCCTTGTCCAGCGGCAGGAGCGACAGCGGGTCCCACACCTCGATCGAGATCCCCTCGCCCTTCAGCTTCTCCGCCAGCGCCACCGCTTGAAGCGCGTGCGGGCCGCCGGCGACCACCGTCACATCGGCGCCGGGACGTCGGACCACTGCTTGGCCGAGCGGCGCGACCACGGGTTCCTCGGGGACCGGCCCTTTGGTTCCATAGACCCCGACCGGAGCGAAGACCGCGACCGGGTCATCCTCGGCGATGGCGGCCAGCATCAGGGATTTGGCGTCCGCCGGCGTGGTCGGAAACACCGACTTGATCCCGGCATGCAGGAAGTAAGGATAGGGATTGTCGGAATGCTGACCCGCGCGCCCGCCGCCGGCCCCGGCTCCCATGATCAGATAGGTCACGGGAAGAAATCGCTGGCCACCCAGCATATAGGGCAGCTTGGCCGCCTGATTGACCAACTGGTCAAAGGCCGGATAGATCAGCGAGGAGACCTGGAACTCGACGATCACCCGCCCGCCGGCCAGCGCCGCCCCGGTCGCGAAACCGGTGAAGGCGGCCTCGGAGATCGGCATGTCGATCACCCGGTCATCGCCGAAACGGGTGTAGAGGCCTCGCGATTCCGGGCGAATGTCACCGCGCATGTTCTCGCCGATCATGAAGACCGACGGGTCCGCCTCCATCGCCTGAAACAGTGCCTCGCGGATCGCGTCCACATAGTTCAGCTCGCGGCTCATTCGTCGACTCCCCGCGCCGGCAGACCCGCATAATCCCGGGCATACATGAAATCATAGGCGGCGCTTGGGTCGGGTCGCCGACTGTTGCGCGCGAAGCCGAGCCCGCCCTCAAGCTCGCTCTCGACCTCGGCGTCGACTTGCGCGCGGTCAACGGCGCTCCAGCGCCCCTCGGCGATCAATTGCGTCGCCAGACGCTCGATCGGGTCCCGGGCCCGGCCCTCCTGGCGCTCGGCCGCGTCGCGCTCATCAGCCCAGTTTGAGCCGGCGGAAACGTTGTGGACCTCATAGCGATAAGTCGCGCATTCCAGAAAGCCCGGCCCGCCGCCGTCGCGCGCTCGCGCCACCGCCCGTTCGGCGGCGGCTTGAACGGCGCGGACATCCATGCCGTCGACCGCCTCCACCGCCAGACCAAAGCCGCGCGCCCGCTCCAGGATCGAGCCCTTGAGCACCTCGGCGATCGGCGTCGTCACCGCGTAGCCGTTATTCTCGCAGACAAAAACCACCGGCAGGTTCAGCATGGTGGCGAGATTGAAGCTCTCCAGCAGCACGCCCTGGTTCATCGCGCCGTCCCCGAAGAACGGCACCGCGACATGGCGCTCGGCCCGGGTTTTGAACATGAAGGCCGCCCCACAGGCCATCGGGGCACCGGCGCCGACCATGCCGTTGGCGCCATAGATCCCGAGATCGATATCGGCGATATGCATGGAGCCGCCCCGGCCCTTGTTATAACCGGTTTCGCGCCCCAACAATTCGGCCAGCATCCGGGCGGGATCACCACCCTTTGCCAAGATATGGCCGTGCCCCCGGTGTGTGCTGGTGATCACGTCATCCGGCCCCAGCGCCGCGCAGACCCCAACCGCGATGGCTTCCTGGCCGGTGCCGACATGCACGGCGCTTTGAATCTCGCCGCCACGGGTAAGGTCGACGGCCATCTCCTCGAACCGCCGGATTAATTGCATTAGGCGGTAGCGCGAAATTTCCGGGTCGAGATCGGAGGGTGGGTCAACGGGCGTGGGCATTGTTGGTCCTGATTCGAGCGCGGGGTGACGGTGCTTGGTGATGTTGGCGATAAAAACGCCTCAGGCGGAGCGGCGACACAAGCGAAGCTTACGAACATTGGCGCCGGGACGGTGGTTCGGCATCATCAGCAGACAATCGTCATAGGGGGTGACGATCTCGGCGCCCCCGTCATGGGCGATCACGGTGCCCGCCTTGGCGATGACCTCCATGCCGATATAGGGCTCGACGAAGCGGAAGTCGTCGGTCGCCGAGGTGATGCCGTCGGTAACGTCCCACATCACGGCCTTGGGCGGGGTTCGCGCGGCCTCGGAGAGATGGGCGTCAATGAAGGCGCTGGAAACCGTCTCGGCGGCGCGCAGGAAATGCAGGGCTGTGTCCAAGGCCGCCGTCCCGGTCGCCGCCGCCCAGTGTTGGCCACACTCAACCAGAAGCGCGACCTTGTTATTCGCGGTGTCGTTGAACGGCGTGTATTCGATCAGCCGTTTGCCGACGACATGGCCCGGACCACACATGATATAGGCGGGAAAATTCACCTCGCGCACGAAGGCCCGTTCCTTCTCCAGGCCATTGTTAATCATCAGGGCCTTGGAATAAGTGCCCATGGAATGGATATCGAGCAGCAGATCGACACTATCGAATATCGGCCGAAGCTCGCGGGCCCGGCGCAGCTCGGCGGTGTCCTCCGGCCCGTCCAGGCGATCCTCCACCCAGACCCGGTTGAAGTCCTCGTCGACGAAGCGGGACGCGCCCGGGTCCGCCGGATCAAAACGCGCGTAAGCCATGTGATTGACGAAGCCGAGGCTGAGCTTCCCCCGCTCGGGGCGCAGACCGGCCTTGAACAACGTGTCCAACGCGATCGCCCCGCAGATCTCATTGCCATGGGTGACGGCGTTGATCATCACATGCGGTCCGGGAGCGCCGCTGTCATAAGTGGTGACGAACTCCACGCCGGTATTGCCTTCGCGATACGGCTCGATATCGGGAGCTGTGAGTTCAACGGGATAGTCTTGGTCCGACATGGGCGGCGATCCAGGTTGGAAAATGCGAGGATCGGACAGTCGCATGGATCACGCGCCCGCATCAACGAGGGTTCCGTGCGCGCGGCCCCAATCCACGCTACACTGGTGGTCCGTCCCGCCGTCTGGCCGAGTTCATTCGATCATGATCACCCCTCTTCGCCGCGCGCTTGGCTTGCTTGTCGTCGGGACCGGCTCGCTCATTACGCCGCTGGATTCCTCGGTTAACATCGCCTTTCCGTACATCGTCGGCGATTTCGGCGAGCCCATGGCGATGATCCAGTGGGTCGTGATCTGCTACGTGCTGACCTATGCCAGCCTGATGCTGGTTTTCGGCAAGCTCGGCGACATGTTCGGGCATCGCCGGATCTTCGGCATTGGCTTGGGGGTGAGCGCGGTAGGCCTGTTACTGGTCTCGGTGTCGCCGAGTTTCGAGGGCCTGTTGTTTTTCAGGTTCCTGCAGGGCCTCGGCTCCGGTCTCGTGACCAGTGTCGGGCCGGCGTTGATCATCGCGCTCTACCCAGATGAGCAGCGAGGCCGCGCCGTCGGCATGTTCACCCTGATCTACACGCTCGGCAGTATGCTGGGCCCCTCGCTTGGTGGCTGGCTGGTGGAGCAGTTCGACTGGCGCGCCGTGTTCTGGTTCCGGGCGCCGATTGCGCTGTTCTCGCTGGCGTTGTTGGTCACCCTGCCGGCCGCCGCGAAACGTTTGGAGAAACCGTCCTACGATATCGCCGGCTCAATCACCTTGATCCTGGCGATGAGCAGCTTTCTGCTGACCCTGAACCAGCTTCAACGCCTGGACCAGCACGGGGTGCTGCCCGTCCTCGGATTCGCGCTGGTCTTCGCGCTCTCGGTCGCCGGGTTCATCCGGGCGGAGGCGCGGGCGCGCGAGCCGATCCTGAAACTCGACGTGTTCAGGAACCTCGATTTCA
>JADHLJ010000231.1 GCA_016780745.1 Alphaproteobacteria bacterium
CACCCCGCGAGGAGCGCGCCAATCTCGACTGGACGGGCTTCCTCAGCCTGGCGATCACCATCGGTTGCATCCAGTTGATGCTGGACCGGGGCGAGCGCGAGGAATGGTTCGACTCTCCGGAAATTCTCCTGGAGGGCGCGCTGGCGGTGCTGTGCGGATGGATATTTCTGACCCATAGCTTGACGAAGGACCGCCCGTTTCTCGATCCACGCTTGTTGTTGGAGCGAAATTTCGCGCTCGGCATCGGTATCTCGGCGATCTTCGGGATGCTGTTCGTCACGCCCATGGTGATGCTGCCGGCGATGCTTCAACAACTCCGGGACGTGCCGGAATTCACGGTCGGATTGCTGATCGGCATTCGCGGTATCGGGACGGTCCTTTCCCAAGTAATGATGATTGTTTTCGCCAGCCGCTGGGATCCGCGCCTCCTGTTCCTGATGGGATTCGGCACCCATACCTATGCCGGTATCGAGATGGCGACCTTCGGCATGGATGTCTCGTTGGCCCAGGTCTCCTGGATGATGGCGATCCAGGGCTTTGGCGTCGGTTGCCTATGGGTACCCATGACGATGGTGATCGTTTCCAACTTTGACCCGAAACGAACCCCGGAAGGCATGGCGCTTTTCCATTTCGTGCGAAGCGTCGCCTCGAGCTTCTACATCTCCACGAGTTTCATTGTGGTGTTCCACACCCAGAAGATGAACTACAGCGAGCTCGTGCAGTGGATCAATCCGTTCAGCGACCGCCTAAGCATCGGGCTGGCTACCGGCGGTTGGGGGCCGGAGAACTCGACCAGTCTCGCGGGTGTCGCGGGCGAGGTCGCGCGGCAGGCGACGAGTATCGGCTATATCAACTCGTACAACCTGTTCCTGTGGACCTCATTGGCGGTCTATCCCCTGATCGCGCTGATCATCTGGCCACCGCGGGGGTTTAAGCCGCCGGAGTAAAATGGAGCCCCTATCCGGCCGCGGCCAATTCCTGTTCCACCGCCAGGATCGGCTGTCCTCTCAGGCTGGTCGATTGCCTGCCATCAACGCCAACCGGCACGTCGCCAACCAGAGTAATCCGATAGAGCTGGCGGTCATGATCGCTCTCGAAAATATCGGTCGGCGCCAGATGCGACGTTGACCGATTGTCCCACATGGCCACGTCGCCGGCGCGCCATTTGAAGCGCACGGTGTATTCCGGCCGCACCACCTGCTCCCAAAGCATCTCCAGCATCAGCTCGCTCTCGCGAGGGGCGAGGCCGACGATGGATTTCAAGAAGGACGGGCTGACGAACAACTGACGCTCGCCGGTTTCCGGATGCACCCGGACGATGGGATGCTCGGTTTCCATCGCCCGCTTCTGGATGCTTTCGTCATACGCGGCGTCCCGCGCCGCGCCGCGCGGCGGTTCAAACCTGTGGATGCCGCGCAGACCGTCGACAATGCCGCGCATCGTCTCGGACAGCCCGTTATAGGCGGCGCCGAGATTGGTCCAAAGCGTATCGCCGCCATAGGGAGGGATGGTCACGCCGCGCAGGATCGAGGCCATCGGCGGGTTGATCGCGGCGGTGATATCCGTGTGCCAGCCCGTCCAAGGGCGCTGCATCTTGGCGGAGCGATGGGCCTGGGCGGTGCGGAACTTTGCGACGGAATAGACTTCTGGATAGCCGTCGACATGTCCGAAAACCGCGTGGCCGATCGTCGGTTCTCCCATCTGGCGGGCGAAGTCGATATGCGCCTGGTGATCCAGGTCCTGATCACGAAAGAACACGACCTTCCATTTCAGGAACGCCGCGTGAACCGCCTGGCGCGTCGCGTCCGACATGGGTGTCGACAGATCGACACCGGAGATTTCCGCCCCGATATGCAGAGTCAAGGGCTCGACCTTGATTACACCGTCATCATTCGCCATCGCGTTTTCCTCCGGACGCCAAGCGCATCTCGCACGCCGTGATTCTCGATCATGACCATAAACATGCCCCCACCAGACGATCCCTGTCCATCCTCCGCGCGCGAGGGCACCCGCATCGGTACGCTTCCAGAGCCACCCAATTGGGATTATGGTTTTCCCTTGAAGGATCAACGCTCCCGCAAGGAGGACAGCATGGCCGACCAAACGGACTATCCCGCGTTGAACGGCGCATGCCTGTGGAGCGGGCCCGACCTCATGGCCTCGGGCGCCTGGCTGCGCGAATGGCCCAAGGGCACGGTGGAGCAATTCGAGCGAAACCTGGCGAGCATTAAGGCCAGTGGCTTGCCGGAAACCGAAGTGACACGAGCGGATTTCCCTCTACCTGGTCATGAGGATTTTCTCCAAGACCTGCGCGATGAACTCGAGGATGGGCTTGGCGTGATACGGGTCCAGGGCCTTCCCGTGGAGCGTTATGATCCGGCGGATCTGAGGCGCCTGTTCTGGGGCATCGGAACGCATCTCGGCACGGCGGTCCCGCAATCCGTGAAGGGCGAGTTGCTGGACGAGGTCAAGGATGAAACCCGGATCAATCCGGAGGTAGGCAACGAGGTTCGCGCCAAACAAGCCGGCGCCGGGCCCATATTGTCATCACGGGCGCGGGCACGCTCAAACGGCCCCCTCAGATTTCACAGCGACGGCGCCGATCTCATCGCGTTGCTCTGCGCGCGCAACGGCATCGCCGGCGGCGAAAGCAAGATCGTCAGCACCGCGTTCCTGTACAACGAAATCCGCCGCCAACGCCCGGATCTCCACGCCTTGCTTTGCCGCCCTTATCATCGCTATCTGCCGAACACCGACCGTCTGCCGGCGGAGAACCGGGTTTTCGCGATGCCGATCTTCGGGGTGCGCGACGGCAAGCTGACTTGCCAGTACTCCCGCACCTTCGTGGAACAGGCCCAGGAGATGGACGGCGTTCCGCGTCTCGCCCCCGCTGGGATCGAGGCGCTCGATATGCTCGCGGAGCTTGCCGAGGCGCATTGCATGACCGTCCCCTTCGAGGAAGGCGACGTTCAGTTGATTAACAACCACGTGGCGTTCCATGGTCGCACCGCCTTCGAGGACAAGGTCGAGGCCGGCAAGGAACGGTTGCTGCTACGTCTGTGGCTCTCACCCGAGAATAATCGGGCCTTGCCGCCCGGTTTCGAAGTGTTCTGGGGTGGCATCGACGCGGGCACCCCACGCTCCAGCATTCGCGCGCGGCTTGATGCGATGGGAGCTTAGGTCATGCCGCTTGAAATCACCGCGATCTACGCGGCACTTCTCGGCCTGATGCTATTGGTGCTGAAGTTTCGGGTTATCGGCGCAAGGCGCCGCCTATCGGTTGATGTGCTTGATGGCGGGGAGCGCGACGTGACACGCCGGATGCGCGTGCATGGCAATTTCGCCGAGCATGTGCCGATGGCGCTTATCCTGATGGCGGTGGTGGAAATCAACGGCGCCGAGGCCTGGAATGTCCATGCCCTGGGCGCTGTATTACTGATCTCGCGGGTATTGCATGCCCATGGCCTGGAAACCACGCCCGGCAAATCATTCGGGCGCGCGGCGGGCGTGATCGGGACAACCGCCGTGATCGTATCCGCCGCCTTGCTTGCGCTGCGCCAGGTTATTGACCTCGGATAGATCGCCGGTCAGAGGCGCGCGTTCACGATCGCCGTCATGGCCTCGGTGAAATCCCTGGCGAAGCGTGCGTGATCACGGTGGGGGGATGTGGCCATCCGACCCGGCAAACTTGATCGCAACATCCGAAGCTTTTGCTGATCACGCGCCAGATCCACGGCCAGACGTTGGTAGGAGGTCGCGTCCGAGGCAACCAGTTCCGACAGACCCGCGTTGAGGAGATGGCTGGTTGAATGGCGGGACGCGAAGGTGGCTCCAGGAAACGTGACCACGGGTACCCCCATCGCCAGGGCCTCGCAGGTTGTCGCCCCGCCCGAATAAGGCGCGGTATCGAGAACCAGATCCACGTCACGATATCGCGCCAACATCGCTTGTTGCGGCGATGCCCCCTCGAAAACCAAGCGATCCGGCGCGACGCCAAAAGACGCCAGCCAAGCGAAAAGCCGTTGTTGCAGGTCGAGATTATCGAAGCCTCGATACTTCAACAGTAAACGGCTACGCGGGACCTGGCTCAGAATCCCGCCCCAAAGCTCAACGAGCGGCTGGTTGATCTTGGAGGGATTGTTAAAGCTGGCGAACGTAACCGGAGCCGCCGCGTCACGCGTATGCCGCCCCGGCGGAATATTCGGCGGGGTGTAGGAGATGTATCCGTTCGGCATTCGAAGAACCTGCTCTCGATATGCGTCATCTTCTCCCACGGGGACATGAAAGCGGTCCGCGATGATGAAATCCATGGCCGACAGCCCGGTCGTGCCGACGTAGCCGGCCCAACTTCCCTGAACCGCCGCCGCCCGATGGGCGAAGGCCCCCAGCCTGTTGCGGAGCGTATGGCCGGCCATATCCAAAAGGATCGCGAAATCCTTCGAGCGCGCATGGTCCAGCCACGCGCCGTCATCCAACGCTCTGGTCTCCTCCCAGGTATCGGCGCAGGCACGCAGCCGATCGGTCATGGCATCCGGTCGGGGCGTATCCGAAAGGCAGTGGATTTCTAACGTGCTCCGGTCGCGATGCTCCAGTAGACCGACAATGAAGTGCCCCACGGGATGAGCGGAGAAATCCGGTGAGGCAAGACCGATCCTAAGCCGGCTTCCCACCGCGCGAACCGGCATCGGGGCCGCTGGTCCCATCACCGCGCAATATCGGTCGTGTATCGCGCGAAGATCTCGCGCGTCGGTCCCCGGAACGTAGCTAGCCGCGAACAACAGATCCGAGACGGTCTCGAAATCTCGTGGCGCCAGGGTGACGGCGCGGCGCAACCAGTTGAAGGCTGATCGCGGCTCTCCAAGGAATTTCATTCCATTGCCGAAACTCTTGAGTGACGCGTCGAGATCCGGCGCCAAGAGAGCCGCGCGTTGAAACCACGCATGGCTACCCCTGTTGTCACCTAGCTCGTGCGACGCACGGGCAATGTTGTTGGCCGCCGCCGCGGCGCCGGGCGCCAATGTCCAGGCACGCTTGAACGATTTCAACGCCGTCGCGTGATCCTCCAGCGCCGAAACCGCGTTACCGTGATGAATGGCAAGCGGCATCGAGCCGGGACAATGAAGTAATCCGAGACGAAACGCGTTGGCGGCGCCCGCTGAATTTTCAGCCCGGCGCGACATCACCGCAAGGGCACCGTAGGCGAGTTCCATCTCCGGCGCGATCCCGATCGCTTGCAGCATCACGCGACGCCCCGCGACCAAATCACCGGAATCCGCCAGAACATTGCCGAGCGCGCCCAGCAACGGGGCGAGATGTGGGTTGATCAAAAGGCCTCTTTGATAGACCGACCGCGCGCGAGAAAGATCACCCGCGGCTCGAAGCGCGTTGCCGAACCTTCCAAGGCTCGCCGGATCACCCGGATCACTTAGGATATCGGTCAACAACCGCCGGTCGACCGGCGGGGCCGTTTTCCCCGACGATGTGTGTCGACGATCAGTCAGCGAACTCGGCGACCTTTTCCGGGTTGGTGTCGAAATCAAAGAACCGGCGCTTCATCGCGCGCTGATTCTCATAGATCGACCCCTCGTGACGGGCCGGCGGATAGGGCAGCCGGATCGGGGTCTGAACCAACCGGGGCTCCAACGTCGAGGTGCCCGCGATCACCCGGGATTCCCGCTCTTCCCAGGTCTCGTTGAAGCGCCGCAAGTCCCAGGCATCGGCGGCGGCGACCTGATAGAGCATCAGCATCCGGTCCTTGCCCGACCGGTTCTGCTCGGAGCCATGCATGGCCCGGACGTGGTGAAAGCTGCACGCGCCCGCTTTACCGGTAACCCGCCCCGCCTTGCTGAAATCAATCGGGCAACCCTCCGGATCGACCGCGCCGGCGAAGACCCCATCGACATGATGGTCGAAGGTCGGCCCCTTGTGGGAGCCGGGCGCGATCAGCAGCGGCCCGTTCTCTTCGGTCATGTCATCGAGCATCACGCCGACCGCGAGGACATCGTCATTGGTATGGGGATAGAACGCCCAGTCCTGATGCCACTCGACCGGAGAGCCATAGGAAGCGGCTTTGATGTTGATCTTGCCGCCATGCAGGATCAGGTTCGGGCCCAACAGTTTGGTCATGACGGAGATCAGCTTGGGATGTTCCGCCATTTCCCGAAACAAGGGATGCACGTTGTACATCTCCTTGATGCGCCGGACCCGCGGCCGCTCGGCGGTATGCGACGGCTCCAGATCATAGACGCTATCGTGGTCCGTTAGACCGCTCGCCTTGTCGACCAACTCATCGACCACCGCCCGCATCTTCGCGACTTCCTCGGCGCTATAGATCTCGTCGACAACCAGATAGCCGTTGTCGTTATAAAAAGAGACTTCTTGGTCGTCGATCATCTCTCGCTCCCATCCTTTTCGGAGCCACTCGACGCTCCGCCACCTTCTTCGGCATCATAAGCCTCGGCGCGAAGCCGCGCCAGACGCTCGGCATCCCGGCGCGCGCGATCCCGCTTGATCCGCCGCGCGGTCCAGAAATACATGATCAGCCCCATCACCACCCCGAATGTCGCGAAACGGATCATGCTGTCCTGCGTTACCGGCGGGCCGGGCTCGACAAACCCATAATGCTGGGTCGCGTACAGCAGGCAGAACAACAGCACACCATTGATCACGCCCCGGCCAAGCGGTTGCTGAAACCACGGCAAGCGGGGTTCTTCGTCCATGTCCTGGTCTTGATTCACATTGCTCATCCGACAATTCCTCAAGGCTTCCGGCGCATTCCACGCCGGAATATCGTCCAAGGCAAGCCAAAGCTGCTATTTCGCGAACAATACCAACACGATGATGCCGATTGCGACAAGCGTCATTCCGAAAATCTCACCGCGCGTGGAACGCTCCTTGAAAAACAGGATCGAGACGCCGAGGGCAAATATGAACTCAACCTGCGCCAAGGCCTTCACGTAGGAGACCTTTTGGATCGTCATCGCGGTGAACCAGCCCATGGATCCGAACGCGCTGGTCACGCCGACCATAAGGCCGGGTTTCCACAGTCGCGCGATCGCGCCGAACGCGCTGGGCCGCGTTACCGCGATATAGAGGCCGAGAGCCACGGTTTGCAGTGTGATCACCGTCACCAGCGTCACCGACGCGGTCAGCGCGAAATTCGCGTGTCCGAAGGAAAGGCTGGCCTCGCGGATGAAGAAGGAGCCAAGCGCATAGGCCGCGCCGGCCAGCAACCCCACCCCGGCCGACAGATTGAAGATCGATCGGAACAAGGCAAGCCCTGCGACGCCGGACCGCTCGGCGCTGATCAACAGCACGCCGATGACGGAGGTGGTGATGGCAACCCAACCGACCCAGCCGATGACCTCTCCGAAAAACGCGGTGCCGATAACGGCGGCGACGATCGCCTCGCTGCGGACATAGGTCGAGCCGATGGCGAAGTTCCGGAGCCGAAACAGAAAGATCAGCAGCGCGGTTCCGGCGACCTGAAGAAACGCCGCGATCGCCGAGGGGATGAGAAACGCCGGGCCGAGTTCCGGAATTTCAAGATCAAACCAAACCAGCGCCCACCACAGATACAGAAACGCGAAGGGCAGGCCATAGCCGAAACGCACCCAGGCGGCGGCAAGCGCGGACATCTGCCCGCTCAGATGCTTCTGCCCGGCGTTACGCGCGGTTTGCAGCCCTGCGGCGACGAGGACGATCGCGATCCAGAGATGTTCCATGCCGCGCTCGGTCCAGCGCCGGAGCTCGGCTTAGCTGGCTCGGGTATATTTACCGGTCAATACGCGGACCCGATCGCGAAAGTGCGGCCGTACCCTGGCGCTCCAGGGTGTGTCCACCGCCTTGGCCCAAGCCTCTGTTCGGGTCACATCCGGCGATTCCAGATGGTAGAGCGCGACATAGCGGTGACTACCTTCCTCGGAGATGTAGCGTCGCGCCGCCAGGGTCCCCGGCACCGACGCCAGGGCCGGGATGTGTTCCTCGTCATACCAGGCGTTGAAATCAGCCTCCGCCTCGGGCGCGACATTCATCGCGTTCAACAACAGCCCGCCGG
>JADHLJ010000232.1 GCA_016780745.1 Alphaproteobacteria bacterium
GAGGACATCACCCCGGCCGCGATGATGATCGCCGAGGCGGTAGCGCCCACGAACCAGCCTATCGCCAACGAGACGGAATCAACGGTGGAGGCCGAAGCCATAAACTCCACCGGCAACATTCTGGCGGGCGCGGCGGCGGGTTACCTGAAAGACCTCGCGGGCGGCGCGCGCTCCGGCTCGATCAAGGGCGTCGAGGCCGGCACCAAGCTCGGCACCCAGGCCCTGGTTCTTCTTGGTTTGAAGGAAGTCACGGAGTTGGCGGGCTTCCTGCCGGAGCAATTCGGCTGGATTAAACCCGCCATCGCGGCGATCCGCGCGAAACTTGGTCTTTAGTTACCGCATTCCTCGCCCACGCGCGCTTGTATTGGCGCCGGGAAAGTCAGGCGGCGATGCCCGCGGTATCCAGCCACCGCCCCCCAAAACCGCCCCTCAAAACCCCGACCTAAAACCGCCCGCGATCCACCGTCACGCTGATCAGGTTCGGCCCGGCGCGGTTGGCGAAGGCGGCTTCCAGCGCCGGGACCAGCTCGTCATGCTCGTTGACCCGGACCGACGGCATGCCGAGCGACGTGGCGAGGCCGACGAAATCCACCGCCGGTTCCTTGAAGTCCATGCCGATGAAGTTCTCGTTCCCGTGGAAGGCGTGCAGGCGTTCCTTGATGATCCGATAGCCGCCATTGTCGCAAATGATATAGGTGATCGGCAGTTTTTGGTTCGCCGCCGTCCACAGCGCCTGGATCGAGTACATCGAGCTGCCGTCGCCGATGATCGCGACCACCGGGCGGTCGGGATAGGCCGCCTGGACACCGCAAGCCGCGGGCACGCCCCAGCCGATGCCGCCGCTGGCCATGCCGAACAGCGAGGTCGGGTCCTTGTAGGGCAACAGCGCGTTCAAGGCCCTCGTGCTGATGATGCCCTCGTCGACGATGATCGTGTCCTCGGCCATGGTGTCGATGACCTTCATCACCATCCAGGACGGATCGATCACCGGGCCGCCGGCGTCGGCGGTGAGTTTCTCGACCATGGCGGCGCGCTTGGTGTTCCAATTCTTGGGCGCGAGCGCCTCGATGGAAGCCGTGGCCTTGGCGGCCTGGGCGCTACCACCCTTGGCCTCGATCACCGGGTTGAGCGCCTTCAGGGTCTCCTTGATATCGGCGCGCACGGCGATCTCGGTCGGGAAGTTCTTGCCCATTTCCCAATCCCGCTGGCCCATCTGGATGATTGGCATCCCCTCGGGCAGCGGCTCCACATCGGCCCAGACCGACATGCGCAGCACGTCCGCGCCCAGCACGACCAGAAGATCATAGGGGGTGAGAACGTCCCTCACCTGCTGCTGATCACGGGTCAGCGAGCCCATATAGGCCGGATGCTCGGACGGGAAATGCGCGCCGTATTGCACGGTCTGCTGATAGACCGGCGCGCCGACGATGCTGGCAAAGGCGGCGGCCTCGTCAAAGGCGTCGTCGGTGGCGATCTCATGGCCGGCGACGATCACCGGGTTCTTGGCCGCGAGAATGCGCTCGGCGACCCGCTCCAAGGTCGCGTCGACGGGGCGGACCTTGGTGTCGACCCGGGTGCGCGCGCCCATCTCGATCGCGCCTTCCTGGTTCAGGATATCGCCCGGAAGCGAGATGAAGACCGGCCCCATGGGATGGGTCATGGCGATCTTGGCGGCCCGGCGCACGATGCGCGGCAGATCCTCAAGGCGGGTTACCTCGACCGCCCATTTCACCAGCGGCTCGGCGATCGGCACCAGCGGGTCATAGAGCAGCGGTTCGGTCAGGCCGTGGCCCAACTCCTGCTGGCCGGCGGTGATGATGACGGGCGTGTTGGCGAATTTGGCGGCGTAGATCGCGCCCATGGCATTGCCGAGGCCCGGCGCGACATGGACGTTACAGGCCGACAGCTTGCCGGAAGAGCGCGAATATCCCTCGGCCATGTAGACCACCAGGGATTCCTGCATGCTCATCATGTAGTTCATGTCCGGATGCTCGGTCAGAGCGTCCATGATCGGCAGTTCCGTGGTGCCGGGATTGCCGAACATGTGGGTGATCCCCTCGTCCTTCAACAGGGCGATAAAGGCGGACCGGCCAGTAATGGTATTGACGCTCATCGAAGGCTCCAGAGGCGGGAAACGGAAGTCCGGATGATAGAGGAACCGGCGAGGCGTGAAACCTCGCCTTTGCCTGGGAACGAGAGGCATCGGAAATGGGATACCCTCACGCGCCTGTAAGAGCGCTCGCCGGTCCGGGGAAAAACGTTGAGCATGGGATTGGGGGGATGGAGGCTGGAGCGGCCGCCGCGCTCAGGAGGCATCGAAAATGAGTTGTGGCGCATCGAACCCCTTCAGGTCGAACGTCCCGATTTCCCTGGTCGCGTCAGGCGCCAGACGCGCGAAGGCGGCGGAACATGTCGCTTGAACCTTCGCTCTTGCCGCGGCGTCCAACAGGCGGGACGCGAGGTTTACCGATGGCCCGATAGCGGTGAAGTCCAACCTGGAGAGGCCGCCGATATTGCCATAGTGAATTTCTCCCACATGAAAGGCGGCGCGGAAGGCAATGTCGCTTCCCGCCAAGGCCGCCCGGGCATCGGCGACCGCGGACAACGCCGAGAGCGCCGCGCCTTCCTCGGAGGTCAGATCGTCCGGCGTGGGAAAGACCGCCAACAGACCATCGCCCATCAACTTGAGCACCTCGCCGCCATTGGTGATGATCGGAACTTCCAATGCCTCGAAATACCGGTTCAGTAACCCGACGGTTTCCTCAATGGCGAGGCGATTGGACAGCTCCGTGAAGCCGATCAAATCGGTGAACAGGATCACCGCGCGGATCATCTCCGCGTCGCCGCGTTTCACCATGCCGGCGCTGACCCGGGTGCTGGCATCCTTGCCCAGATAGGTTCTGAGCAGGGCATCGCCGCTTTGGCGTTGGATTTCGGACTGAACGACCCGCGCCAGGGGCGCCATGAGGCGGCGGCAAGCGTCGAACTGATCATCCGGCAACCGGTCCACGTCTTGCGCGGCGACCGCGAAGCAACCGGTATACCTTCCGGTGAATTGAAAGGGGAAGACGATGAACTCCTTGTGTCCGCCGGCGATAATGCGCTCGGAGCCAGGATGCTCGTCGAAACGTGGTGTCTTTCCAACAGGATAGCGCGTCGTTCTGTCGGTGGTCAGCGCCGCGTGCACCACGCCACCGATAAAAAGATCAGACGTCATCTCCGCGTGGGGGTGCTCTCGAACCCGCGTGCCGCTTCGTGGTTCCCAAGTATATCGTAGTCCACCCAGCAGCGGATTTAGCGGTATCTGGTAGATCGCGATAAAATCCAGCTGGATACCCAAATCGACCATACGTCGGCCAAGTTCGGCAACCGTGGCGCCGTAATCACTCTGAGGCGGTGCTCCAGCCGCAAGCCAGCGAAGGAGCGCTTCAAGTTTCAGTTGATTGACCGCCATTCAGCATCCGCCCTCGCCACTCGCCCGGTCGCGTAACCGGCGCGCCGCCCGAACCAAGATGCATATGCCCGGCTCTCCCGCAAGCGAACATCTCGGAGATCCGTGCATGTTGACGGCATATCGGAGAGATCTCGCGGTGCTTGCGCCTAAAATGCGGGACCCGCTGGGAGTCGGCCTGGCGGGACGGCCAGGGGGCTATCTCAAACAAAAGACGAAAAGTATTTCCCGAGAGTGCGGTCGCCTGCTTCCCGCCGTCATCACAGATGTGTTACGGTTTTGTCGGTTGTCCAACCAGGGCCCTGAAAACGGCCAATTTCCGGGGAGGAAAGCAGAATGATGAAACAATTCGTTGGCGCGATGGCCTTGGCCATTGGCGTCACAGGCGCGGCCCATGCCGCCGAGCAACAATTCATTTCGATCGGCACCGGCGGCGTGACCGGCGTCTATTATCCGACCGGCGGCGCGATCTGCCGCCTCGTCAACAAGGATCGCAAGGAGCACGGCATCCGCTGTTCGGCGGAGTCCACCGGTGGCTCGATCTACAACATCAACACCATTCGCGCCAAGGAGCTTGAGTTCGGCGTGGCCCAGTCCGACTGGCAATATCATGCCTATAACGGCACCTCGAAATTCGCCGATAAGGGCAAGTTCGACAAACTGCGGGCGGTGTTCTCGGTGCATGCCGAGCCGGTGACGATCATCGCGCGCGATGACTCGGGCATCAACAACATCACCGACTTCAAGGGCAAGCGGATCAACATCGGCAACCCCGGCTCGGGCACGCTCGGCACTTATGAGGTGATTGAGAAGGCCATGGGCTGGAGCCGCGGTGATCTCAAACTGGCCGCTCAGATGAAATCGGCGGAAACCGGCCAGGCGCTGTGCGACGGTAAGATTGATGGCTACTTCTGGCTGGTCGGCCATCCCTCGGCCCTGACCCAAGAGTCGCTCGCCAGCTGCGCCACGCATCTGGTCAACGCCGAAAGCCCGGAGATCGCCAAGCTGGTCGCCGACAATCCGTACTACCGCGTCGCCAAGATTCCGGCCGGCATGTACAACAACAAGGAAGACGTCACCACCTTCGGCGTCGGCGCCACGTTCGTCAGCTCCACCGACGTTCCGGACAACGTTGTCTACACGGTCGTCAAGGCGGTGTTCGAGAACTTCGACAGCTTCAAGAAGCTGCACCCGGCCTTCGCTCATCTCAGCGAAAAAGAGATGATCTCCGACGGCCTGTCGGCGCCGCTGCATCCCGGCGCGCTGAAGTACTACAAGGAAAAGGGCTGGAAGTAAGCCCGGTCCAACGGCGGGAAGGCCTCGGTCCTCCCGCCGTTTTCTTGTTCTCGTGAAGTCCGGCGCGGTCGCGAGACGCGCGCCGAGCCCAAAGCAAGACCGACCCAAGCGGTAACGGCTCGATCCGGGGGATGATCATGGCACAAACCGAAACCGGCGCGAGCGCCGCCGAGGAACTTGCCGCTTCCGTTGATTCCGGAGGTCGCGCGCCGACCGGCTGGCAGCGCTATCTGATCCCCACCATCGCGTTTATCTGGTCGATCTTTCAGCTCTATATCGCCTCGACTCTACCCTTCGATCTGGCCGAGATCACCAATATCCAGTTCTTCGTGGTCACGGATTCCACCGCCCGGCTGATCCATCTGTCCTTCGCCGGCTTCCTCGCCGCGATGGCCTTCCCGCTCCTGAAGGGGAGCCCGCGCCATACCATCCCTTGGTATGACTGGCTGCTGGGCCTGATGATCGTCGCCGCCAGCCTGTATATCGTCTTCAATTTCTCGGCGATTGCCGACCGTTCGGGCTTGCCGACCACCGAGGACCTGGTCTTCTCGTCGATTGGTCTGGTGGTGCTGCTGATCGCGGTCTATCGCGCCCTCGGCCTGCCCCTGGTGGTGATCACCAGCATTTTCATGATCTACGTCTTCTTCGGCGATGCCCGCTGGCTGCCCGACGACCTCCAATGGAGGGGCGCGTCCTACGGCAAGGCGATGTGGCATTTCTGGATGCAGAACGAGGGCGTCTTCGGCGTCGCGCTCGGCGTGTCGGCGACGATGATCTTCCTGTTCGTGCTGTTCGGCGCGATCCTCGAAAAGGCCGGCGCCGGCAACTATTTCATCAAGCTCGCCTTCGCCCTGCTCGGCCATTTACGCGGCGGGCCGGCCAAGGCCGCCGTCGTCGCCTCGGCGATGAGCGGTCTCTATTCCGGCTCCTCCATCGCCAATACCGTGACCACCGGCACCTTCACCATCCCGCTGATGAAGCGCACGGGGCTGTCGGCCGAAAAGGCCGGCGCGGTCGAGGTCGCCTCCTCCACCAATGGCCAATTGACGCCGCCGGTGATGGGCGCCGCCGCCTTTCTGATCGCCGAGTTCACCGGGGTTCCCTATACCGACATTCTCAAACACGCCCTACTGCCGGCCTTGGTCAGCTATATCGCGCTGGTCTATATCGTCCATCTGGAGGCGCTGAAGCTCGGCCTCAAGGGCATGCAAAAACCGCCGGCGACCATGACCGTCGCGCGCAAGATGATCGGTGTTCTCACCGGCTTCATCGGTATCGCGGTGCTGTTCATGATCATCTATCAGCTCGACGCCTGGGTGAAGATGGTTGCCCCGGACATGAGTTTCTGGACCATCGCGGTGATCGTTCTGGCGGCCTATGGAGTGCTGATCTGGTTTGCCTCGCGCCGTCCCGACCTTGAGGTCGACGATCCGAACGCGCCGATCGAGACATTGCCGCGCGCCGGCGACGTGGCGATCACCGGTCTCTACTACTTCCTGCCGATCATCGTGCTGATCTGGTGCATCCTGCCGACCCCGGACAAGCTCTCGCCGCGCCTGGCGGCGTTCTGGGCCTGTATTCTGATGTCCTTCATCGCGCTCACCCAGCATCCGCTAAAGGCGCTGCTGCGCGGCGAGGCCGAGTGGGCCAACAGCTTTGGACGCAGCGTCAACGAATGGTTCGACGGCATGGTCGCGGGCGCGCGCAACATGATCAGCATCGGTGTCGCGACCGGGGCCGCGGGCATGATCATCGGCACCATCTCGTTGACCGGAATGCATCAGGTGCTCGGCGCGTTCATCGAGACGATTTCCGGCGGCAACCTGATGTTCATGCTGATCCTGGTCGCGGCGATGAGCCTGATCCTCGGCATGGGGCTGCCGACCACGGCGAACTATATCGTTGTCTCGTCCCTGATGGCGCCGATCATTGTCGCGCTGGGGGCCAAAAGCGGGCTGCTGATCCCGCTGGTGGCGGCGCATCTGTTCGTCTTCTATTTCGGCATTCTGGCGGATGATACACCGCCCGTTGGGCTCGCCGCCTTCGCGGCGGCGGCAATCTCGGGCGGCGATCCGATCAAGACCGGTGTCCAGGGCTTCATGTACGACATCCGCACCGCGCTCTTGCCGTTCCTGTTCATCTTCAATACCGAGCTTCTGTTGATGGATGTGACGCCTTTGAAAGCGGTGTTCGTCTTCATTGTCGCGGTCATAGCCATGATGCTGTTCGCGGCGGCGACACAGTCCTATTTCTTCGCCAAAAGCCGGTGGTGGGAGTCCGCGATCCTGCTGCTCATCGCCTTCACCTTGTTCAGACCGGGTTTCTGGCTCGATCGAGTGGAGCCGAAATACAACGAGCGTCCGGGAACCGAGATCGTCCAGATCGCCGAGTCCATGGCCGCCGACACATCGCTTCGGATCACCGTATCCGGCCCGAATTTCGACAATCCCGACCAGACCGACGTGACCACCCTAACGGTCCCACTCGGCAAGGCGGGGAGCGGCGATGATCGGCTCTCCAAAATGGGTCTCGCGGTGGTCGTCGATGGGGACAAGGCGCTGTTCGAGGAGCCCCTGCCCGGCACCAAGTTCGAGGCGCTGTCGAATACCTATGACTTCTACGACGACGCCAAGCCGGTGGTGGTCTCCGCCGTCAAGGTGGAGAACGACCGGGTGGTCAAGGAGGTGTTCTACATCCCCGCGCTGTTCCTGCTGGGATTGGTGATCATGCTGCAACGCCGCCGGCAGACCCAACCGGCGTTCTAGAGCACGATCGGTTTAGCGGGAATCGCGCAGCCCACACTGGACACCAGCCTCGTTCCGAGGACCTAGGTGTAGAGCCGTTGCCCATGCGAAGCGGCCGGGGAAAAAACCCGGCCGCCCTCGTCCGACGCTTCTTGAAAAAGCCGCTTAGGTGATCGCCACCGTCAGCATCATGCCCTTGTCCTCGTGATTGAGGTTGTGGCAATGCACGACGAATTCGCCGGTATAGCGGATCTGCTCACTCGTGGCGTAGACGGCGTATTTGTCGAAGCTCGGCGCCGCGTCGCCTGCGCCGGCATCGACATAAACCGTGTCCCGCCACATCGGGATATCCATCTGCGAATCGTTCCGGCTGTAGATCTGAAACGGGTTCACGTGAATGTGGTGCATGTGAACGCCGGCGGAACTGTAGATCTTCCAATAATCCTTGGCATTCAGCTTCAATTCAAGTTGCGGCGGGATCGCGCTGCCGGACTGCTCGAAATACTCGCCATTGATCAGGAACGACGCCGGTTGCGCCGGCGGGTCCGGGGTAACCGAGGC
>JADHLJ010000233.1 GCA_016780745.1 Alphaproteobacteria bacterium
CACCCGCCGCCGATAACGCCGCGTAACGCTCATCAAGATCGAAGAAACCAGGTTGATCCGACATCCCATCCTCCATCCAGCCGATGGCCCAAGTGAATCAGATCATGGCCGAAATGACGAGGTTTTTAGAGGTGTCCAAGCGTCATGAAGCGATTTCAGAACTCCATTTTCAGGATTTGAGCCTACCCCTTCAAAGAACTGAATCCATGGTACCGGAGGGGGTGGTCAGACAATCAGTCGAGGCAGGTATCCCGGTGTTGAACATTCACGATGGGTTTGTCGTCTCTGTGAAAGAGGAATTCGAGGCTCGAGGATTCATGGAAGGAGCATTTCGATCTTTAGAGCTAGAATCCATTCCAAAGATAAAATAACCTTAACCGAGATTTCCCACGTGAGGTCCTTCCACCTGCAAAATTGTGACTCTGATCAGTGTTGGATGCAAACCGCTTGCATCTGGCGGCCGCCCGAAGCGCGATCCGTTCGAAAAAGGACCCATTAGCGGCCATTCTATGATGAAACGGGCGCGTGAACCACATTGCAGACGCACTGGTGGTATTGGCTTCATCGTTGATCGATTTTCTGACCGTTATGCTGGACATGGCTTCGGTCTGAGCCAGGCGATGCGGCGCAGGATGTCGGCGAACAGGTCTCGGGGAATCGCGACCTCCGCCATCTGGAACGTGACGAATCGGCCATGGCGCACGATCTTGCCACCAATCTTGATCAGTTTGTCTCGCAGGCTGGTCAGTGACCAGTGCTCGACGGCCTCGGGCAAAGCCAGGGTTCGCAGGAAGTTGCCCAGATTGTAGGCGAGTGCGTGCAACTGGAGACGGACGGCATTGTCGGCGAACTTGCGGCAGGACAGTCGTGTCCACCGGATGGCGTGCTTGCCTTCCTTGATGTGCTGCTCCGCCGTGCCACGCTGATTGTAGAAGACGACAACCCGCTCGGCGGGACGGGCGAGGTTGGTTACAATGAAGCCGATCCTTGGATGAAGTTCACCCGGATGCCATTCGACCTTGGCGACAACCCGGCGCGCCTTGGCCCAGCTGGCGGCCCGGTAGCTGAAGTTCGCGTAGTAGCGTCGCAGCTCCTTTGGCGGCCTGCCGACCGGGCGCTTAAGAAGATGAGCGATATTGCCCTGCAGGATTGTGTTCGCCGGTAGGCGGATCGCATAGCGAAAGCCTTCCGCTTCGAGGAACTCATAGATGTCGGGCAAGGCGAAGGCCGCGTCACCCCGGAAGAAGCGCCGCAACTGCTTACCCCGATAGCCGGTGACGACCGGCTCCAGCACGTCGTGCCAGCCATGGGCGCTGTGGACGTTGCCTGGATGCAGAGCACAGCGTTCCAGATCGCCGAACTGGTTGAAGACGAACAACGGGTGATAGCAGCTACAGCCGAAGTGGCCGATATAGGCTGTCCCCTCCTGGCCACCATGGGTTGGACTGACCGAGCTATCCATATCCAGGACGATGAACTTAAGCGGCTTGCGTCGATGCACCGCATCAATCCACACGCCCGACAAATTGGCGAGGGTGGCGAGATTGTCATTCGTCGACAGCAGCTCGGTCTCGAAACGGCCCATCTGGCTGGTGGATGCGCCGCCGCGTTCGATGGCCTTGCCGCCGACAATCCCACGCATCGCGGGGCCGCGGCCATGGCCAAAGGGACTTCGCCATGCCTCTCAGCAGTCCGCATAATAAATCTTTAGCCCGTGCTGGCCTCGACTAGGCCATGGATCTGTAATTCACAGAGCTCTGGCGGCGCCCCCGTTGAGGGTTTCATTGATCTGTCCGCACTGACGCCGGCTTGTTCGCCGGGTCGTGCTCTATCGGGTCTCACGAGGCTGAACGTTGCCTTGACTCAATCCGGGTTGGCCTGTTCGCCTTGCGATGTTGGCCACCCATCCAGGACCTACGCAGATCGTCCGTCCCCGCGTTCCCTCTAGGGATCGCCGCCACCGGATCAGCCGACAGGCGTCACCGCTGGCACTTAGATGTTACCGCAACTCACGCCTGGAACAAGGTCCCGTCCCGGAGCATGGCGTGCATGATGACGGCGAGCCGCCGCGCCAGGGCCACGCGCGCCTTGCGCAACCCGCGTCGCCTGGCGATCTTTCGTGCCCAGCGTTTCAACGCAAAGTCCTGACGGCTGCGGGTCAGGATGGAATTGGCCGCCTCGTAGAGCAGCTTGCGCACCATCGCGTCACCCTGTTTGGTGATCCGGCCGATCCAATCGACCTCTCCGGATTGATGGCGCCTTGGAACCAGGCCGAAGTAGGCTCCGGCGGCGCGGGATTGTTTAAATCGATCAACGTCATCGACGGCTGCAACGAAGGCCGACGCGGTCTGAACACCGACCCCGGGAATGCTCATCAGTTGTTCGCATGCACTTGATCGCCCGGCAAAGGACTTCAAGCGGCGGCCAAGCATCTTGATTTCCTCAACGATCCGCTCACGGGCACCCAGCAGCGCGGCAACAGCGTCGCCGAGCCCAGGCATTCCAGATGCCGCCTCGGCGCGGGCAACGAAGTCCTTGCCTTGGCCGGAACCCAGCTTGATCCCGAAGGTGATGCACAAGCCCCTCAGAGTATTGTCGAGCCGAACCCGGATCTGCACCAGCCGTGACCGGGCCGTAATCACCGAGCGTACCGCAAGGGACGGCGCCGACTTCACGTGCACTTCCTTGTAGAATCCGGTCCGTGCCAACTGGGCCAAGCCGGCGGCGTCATGAGGATCGCTCTTGTTGGCTTTGATCGCCTTCAGGCTTTGATGTGCTTGCACGGCGTCGATGCAAACCACTTCAATGCCGAGATTCCTCAAGCCAAGGCAGATCGCCGAGGACATCCGTCCTGTCTCGATCACGGTGCGCGAGAGCGATCCCGCATCCGACAAGGCGTTGGCGATCGCATTGGGCGTGCTCTCGACTGAACGATCAAAAATCCGCTTGCCGTCACCGTCAACAACGCAAACATGCGTCGTTTCCATCGACAAATCCAATCCGGCATAGTGTTCCATGGCTGCTTCCACTTCTCGGTTATAACCAGCCAGTAGGGTGACCGGCACGCCGGTTCCGGGGAAGCAGCCGCGAATTACACGATGACTCATAAGCGCGCAATCTTAGTCGGATGGAAGCGAGTTTGACCATCGCGAGGAATGTCGCGCCGAGCTTGTCGTATCGTGTCGCGATGCGCCGGAAGTAGCTGAGTTTGTTGAAGAAGCGCTCAACCTGATTGCGTGCTTTATAGAGCCAGGGACTGAAGCAGACCGGGTCCTTGCGGTTCGATCGTGGTGGGATGTTAGCCCAGGCTCCTCGATCGTTGACCATCTCCCGGATCCAGTCGGCGTCATATGCCTTGTCGGTGAGAAGCATCTGACCGGTTTGCATGTCATCCAACAACTCGGCCGCGACGGTAGCGTCATGTTGTTGACCCGGCGTGATCGCCAGACGCACCGGCAGGCCATGCGCGTCGGTTACAGCATGGATTTTCGTAGTAAGACCGCCCCTGCTTCGTCCGAGACAACGATCTGGGTGGCTTTTTTTAAAGTTGCGGCGGAATGGTGAACGCGCACGCTGGTGCCGTCGATCATTCGCACGTCACCACCGTAAGCCTCTGTGATCGAGTCCATTATTACGTCCCACACGCCGGCCTTGGTCCAGCGTCGGACGCGGTTGTAGCAGGTTGTGCGAGGGCCATATCGGCCCGGAAGATCCGCCCAAGGCGCGCCGAAACGCAAGACCCAGAAGATGCCGTTGAGTACCCGGCGATCATCGACACGCGGTACACCACGAGACTTTTGGGGCAGAATCGGCTGGATGACCGACCACTCGAAATCCGACAGATCATAGCGGGACATGGCCAATCTCCTTTGGCCATGATGAATCAGATTCGCGCCCTCTTGGGAATCCCGTTAATGAGTGTACGGCCTAATTTTATCTCGTTACTTCAATTATATATCGATACTTCGATCGCGAGCCCGCAAGGGGTGGTCGCGGCGTTCGCCATTTTTGGCTTGACAGGCTTCTAGGATCGACCCATATCTTGGGTGGTCTGGGGATTTTCCCCTTTCACATCGGGCAAAATGCTCGTGATCCTTAGAACGAGGAGGCTGAAATGGCTGTTCAAAATTCAATCATCACCAATGCCGGCGCTTTTACCGCGCTTCGTACCCTAAACTTCATCAATCGTAATCTCGACACCGCTCAGAACCGGGTTTCCACCGGCCTGAAGGTGACGGGCGCGCTTGATAACGCCTCGAGCTTTGCCATCGCGCAGGGCATTCGTGCGGAGTTGAAGGCCATCGATGCGGTATCTCAAGGGCTGAATAACGCCAAGGGTGTTGGTAACGTGGCGATCGCCGGTGCCACCGGTGTTTCCGATCTGTTGACCGACATCCGCGCCAAGCTGACTGAACTGTCGAACGAAGGTATCACCTCGGCTCAGCGGAACATCCTGCAGGACGACTTCAACTCGCTCGTCTCGCAGGCCGCCAGCTTCGTCGCCAACGCGACGTTTAACAGCATCGCGCTGCTGACCGGCACCACCAACATCAACACGCTGTCCAATCTTTCGGGCGGTATCTTGTCGTTGACGGCGCAGACCAACGTCGGCGTTCAGGTTCGCAGCATCGCGGCGGCCACGATCGGCACGGCGACCAACGCGCAAAGCGTTATCGCCAACGAGTTCAGCAATCTCGAGTCGGTTGTGAACTCGGCGCTCGGTACACTCGGTGCCGAGGTTCGGGCCTTGGGTCTGCAAACCCAGTTCCTGGAGAAGATCCGAGACGCGACCGATGAAGGCTTGGGCAACATCGTGGATGCGGACTTGGGTCGCGAGTCGGCGCGACTGACGTCCTTGCAGGTGCAGCAGCAGCTGTCCGTGCAGACGCTCGGTATCGCCAACCAGCGGCCTCAGTCCCTGCTTGGTTTGTTCAGGTAATGTGTATGAAAACGTCGGTGTGGCTGGCGCCACGTCGACGGGGGAACGGCGCGCCAAGAAGGCGCGCCGTTTTCGATTCACCATCGTGTGACCAGGCGTTCCTTGACAGTGAATCGCATCATGCGAGACAATGCGACTAGGCAAATAGGTATTAAAATCAATGCCCCTTAAACTGAACGTCAAGCCAGGTGAGAAGTTTATCGTGAACGGTGCCGTGATGGTGGCGGGCAAGAAGGGCGCGTCGCTGGTGCTGCAAAACGAAGCGACGATTCTGCTGGGTAAGGACATTATTCAGGAAGAAGAGGCCACGACGCCGGCGAGACGGATATATTTTTCCATTTTGGTAATGTATTTGGATCAGGATAACGCGGCGGAGTACCAAGCAACCTTCATGCGGTATATAGAGGATTTTCTCGAGGCGACGACTTTCAACGAGGTTCGCAGAACCCTGCTTAACATTCTGCAGGACGTGAACAGCCGGATGTACTATAGAGCCTTGAAAACCTGTAAAGCCCTTATGAAGTTCGAGGAAGAAGTGCTTAAGATTGGGCCAATGAGCCTGGAGGATGATCAGGCATGTCAGGAGTTGACGCCTATCAACGCACCCTGAATCAAACGGGGTCGATGCGCGACACGGAATTTCGTCTCCTGGGTCAGGTTACGACGGCGCTGATCAATGCCCAGAAGATCGAGGGGGAAGTCCGCTCGGATCCAACCAAGATGGCGCAATTCGCCGACGCTCTGAACTGGAACAACCAGGTTTGGGATCTGTTTGCGGATGACTGCGGAACCGCGGGGAACCAACTCCCCAGGGAATTGCGGGGCGCGATCGTCAGTCTCGGCATCTGGGTCAAGAAGGAGACCCAGGCGGCGCTGAACGGCGACGGTGACTTGGCGTCCCTGATCGCGGTTAATCGCGATATCATGAAGGGGTTGCGGAATTCCGCCGCGAATCAGCAGGCGCGGGAACAGGCCGCGCCGCCGCCGCCGGGAACGCCGAGCGGATTGGTTATCGATTCGGCCTAGTGAAACGCCCGAACTCGGGTCGTCTGGGATCAAGCCGGAAACGTGATGAGTGACCTCAACCCGGAGCGGCGAGTCCAACTCCAAGAACTAGAAAACAATTTCAAGAGCGCGCTCGAACTGCACGGGGCCGGGCAACTGGCCGAGGCGCGGAGGCTCTACGAGAAAATTCTCGAGGTGGTGCCCCGACACGCCGATACCCTTGACCTTCTGGGGCGTTGCGTTTTCGAGCAAGGCGAACATGCGATGGCGGTGGCGATCTTGACGCGCGCGGTCACCGAAAACCCTGGATCGCCTTCGCCTTGGAATCATCTCGGGGTCGCCGCGCGGGCGGTTGGGGACTTGCAAACGGCGACCAAGGCGTTTCAGCAAACCGTGAAATTGCGTTCCGATTTCGCCGATGGGCATCTCAACCTGGCGGTCACGCGTTGCGACGGCGGAGATTTCCGGGGGGCGCTGGAGCCGGCGAGGCGCGCCGCGCAACTCGCGCCCGACGCGGCCGAGACCCGTTTACGGCTTGGCGTGGTTCTGCGTCATCTGGGAGAGCATTCCGCCGCGCTTGAACATCTGGAACAAGCGGCGCGACTCGGTCCGCTTGTCACGGAGGCCTATCTCCATCTTTCCGCCTGTCATGGCGCTCTCGAGAACCAGCGCGAGCGTGGTCTCGCGATCAAACGGGGGATCCTGACGGCGCCAGGAAGTCCCGAGATCTACACCCATCTTGGGCGATCAACGCATCCGGACGACGTCGACAATACCGTGGAATGGGCGCGTCGGGCAATTGTTCTGCGGCCGCTGGAGCCGCGGATGTGGGATCACCTCGCCGCTCGCCATCATGCCGAGAACCGCTTCGAGGGGATTATTTCCTGCGCGCGCCGCTCGATGATCTTGGCCCCGGATTTGGTGATTCCCTATAACAACCTCGCCACCGGACTTTTTAATACTGGTACTTACAAATCGTCCATCCGGGCGGCGCGGGCGGGGCTTATCATCAAGCCCGATTTTCCGGAAGTCGCTTACATTCTGTGCCAATCGGCGTTTTGCGATGGGCAGCCGGCGTTGGGATGGCGTCACTGGTCCTCGCGTTACCGCCTGGACGAGGCACCGGGACGGATCGGCCTTCCCCCGGTCGAGTGGCGCCCTGACCTCGCGACCTCCGGCCCGGTTCTGGTCTGCGCCGAGCAAGGGGTCGGCGATGAAATTCTGTATTTCAGTTGTCTTCCCGACCTTGTGAGCGAGATCAGCGACGTCGTGGTGGAATGCGAACCGCGCTGTCGTGCGATCCTCGAGCGCAGCTTTCCGACGATCACCGTCGTTGAAAGGTCGATGCGCGATGACGCGGAACTTGGATTGAGCCATGACTACGGCGATATCGTGGCTCGGCATGGGATCGGCTCCTATATCTTCTGCGGGACCTTGCCGGAGGTGTTTCGGCGCGACGTCGCGATGGAGCCACCGGGCGGGGGTTATCTCGTCGTTGACCCGCGAGAAGCGGCGGCGTGGAAACGCCGCCTCGAAGCCATCGGACCACCACCTTATATAGGGGTCTGTTGGCGAAGCGGGCTATCGCTGACGGCGCAGAGGACGATGTTCTATCCGGACGCGGTGGATCTATTCAGCGGGTTGCCGGACGGGAATCCAATCTATATCAGCTTGCAGTATGGCGAACGCGGCGACGATCTGGACCGGGTGCGCGCCCGGCTGAAGCGCGTCGTCCACGAGTTCGACGATCTCGATCAGATGCTTGAACTGGACCGGGTCGCGGCCTTGATGAGCTGCTTGGATCTCGTGATCGCTCCGAGCAGCACGGTTTGCCATCTCGCGTGCTCGGTAGGGGTGCCGACCATCGCCATGGATAAATCGAACTTCATGTGTGTCGATGAACGCGATCCGCTGTTCCTGAATCCCTACCCCGTCATGCGCCGGGACGAGGTGGCCAACCCGCGCCTGGCCGCCGAGAGAACCGGCGAGGCCGTGAAATTCTT
>JADHLJ010000234.1 GCA_016780745.1 Alphaproteobacteria bacterium
GGAGAGCGAGCCGGTATCACCCATGAAAACCATCGCCGGCGGGGCGTTGAACCAGAGAAAGCCGAGCCCCGCGCCGATCAGGGCACCACAAAATACCGCCAGCTCGCCCGCGCCGACCACGTGATGGATCTGCAGATATTGCGAGAAAACCGTGTTGCCCACGAGATAGGCGATCAGGGCGAAACAAGCGCCCGCGATCATCACCGGTACAATGGCCAGTCCATCAAGGCCGTCGGTCAGATTGACCGCGTTCGACGCGCCGACCATCACCAGGATCGCGAAGGGGAAGAAGAACCAGCCTAGGTCCAGCAGAAAGTCCTTCAAGAACGGAACACTCAGTCCCAGAACATCCGGCGACGATGACAACGCGGCGATCGCATAGGCCGCCATCCCGCCGATCAGAACCTGGAGCACCAGTTTCAAGCGCCCCGGCAGCCCCTTGGAGTTGCGCTTGCTAAGTTTCAGAAAATCATCCGCGAACCCGACCAAGCCAAAACCACCGGTCACAAGGAGCACCGACCAGACATATCCGTTGCTCAAATCCGCCCATAGCAGGGTCGAGATCGACAGCGCGATCAGGATCAGCAGGCCACCCATGGTCGGCGTGCCTTTTTTCGTCAGATGCGTGACCGGGCCGTCATCGCGGATCGGCTGGCCTTCCTTTTGCTGGGCGCGCAGCCAGTTGATCACCGCCGGGCCGAAGACAAAGCTGATCACCAGCGCGGTCATGATCGCGCCACCCGTCCGGAAGGTCAGGTAGCGGAACAGGTTTAACACCTGATAATCGTCGGCGAGCGGGAACAGGAGATTATACAGCATCGCCGCCCCCTAACGCCCGTTCGCCACGAGGCGTGTCGGCTCCGCCAGGGCCTCGATGGCCGCGACGATCGGCGCCATGTTGGTACCGAGCGATCCCTTGACCAGAACCACGTCGCCATCCGCGAGATCCGCCGCGATCTGGCCCGCGACATCACCGCTGGTATCGCCATGCGCGCCGCGAAGATTTGTCGGCAGGCGGGTGCGCAGCGCCCGCATGAGCGGGCCGACCGTGTAAACCCGGTCCGGAGCCGCGGAAAGCAAATCATCCGCGAGATCCGCGTGCAGATCCATGCCGCGACCACCCAGCTCGCGCATGTCGCCCAAAACCGCGATTCGACGTCCTTCGGCGCCCGGTTGCGAGAGCGCCAGAACCGAGAACGCGGCCTGCATGGCCGCTGGACTGGCGTTATAGCTTTCGTCGATCAGGCGGACCGAGCCGCCACCCGGGAGCGCGACATCAAGCTGACCGCCCCGGCCCCGACCGGCGGACACGTTCCTAATTGCGTCGGCGCTCGCCTCGACATCCAGACCAAGCGCGTGGATACAGGCCAGAACGCCAATCGAGTTAAAGGCCCAATGCGCGCCGACCGCGTCGATCCGATATGCGAGGGGACGGCCATCAATCATCACCTCAACATCGCTACCGGCATCGTCCGTTCGCGCGTCAACCAACCGAACTTCGACATCCCCATCGCGACCAAAGCCTACAATCCGATCAATACCGCAACCCCGCGCGCGTTCGGCCAAAAGGTCGAACCACTGGTTGTCCCGGTTCAGGACGACCGTGCCGCCATTCTCCATGCCTTCGAAGATCTCGGCCTTGGCGAGCGCGATGTCCCGCTCGGACTCGAAAAACTCGATATGGACCGGGGAAACGTTGGTGACGATCGACACATGGGGTCGGATCATCCGCGATAGAGGAGCGATCTCACCCGCATGGTTCATGCCCATCTCGAGAACCGCGAAGTCAGCCGTCGGCGACAAGCGCGCGAGGCTGAGCGGGGCGCCGATATGGTTGTTCAGATTGCCGGCGCTGGCATGGACCTCACCCGCGACCGAGAGCGCTCGGGCCAGGGATTCCTTGGTGCCGGTCTTGCCGACACTGCCGGTAACGCCGATGATCCGGGCATTGGACCGTGCCCGAGCCGCCGCTCCGAGCCTTGTCAGGGCCGAGAGAGCGTCATCGACGATCAGCAGCGGCGCATCGGCGGCGACATCGGACGGCTTGCTTTCCACGAGCGCCGCCGCCGCGCCCTTGGCCAATGCCCCAGCAACAAAGTCATGACCATCAACGCGTTCACCAGGCAGCGCGACGAATAGGTCGCCAGGAGTTACCCGTCGGCTATCAATCACCACGCCGGAAACCGCCCAGGACGTTCCCGACACAACGCCTCCGGTGGCGCGCGCGGCCTCGATATCGGTCCAAAGCGGGGCGCTCACGAGACCCTCCCGCCGCTGGAAAGCAGGAAACCACGGGCCACTTCGGCGTCATCGAAAGGCAGGACGGTATCGCCGACGCTTTGGCCCACCTCATGCCCCTTGCCGGCGATCAGCAGCATGTCCTTGGGACCAAGTTCCTTGATCCCGGCTGCAATCGCCGATGCCCGGTCGCCAATCTCCAAGGCCTCCGGACATCCAGCGAGTACCGCGCGCCGGATCGCCGCTGGATCGTCCGTCCTGGGATTGTCGTCGGTGACAATGCCGAGATCCGCGCCCTCGGAAACCGCCGCGCCCATCAAGGGGCGCTTGGCCGTATCGCGATCGCCGCCGGCGCCGAATACACAGATCAGACGCCCTTCCACATGCGGACGCGCGGCTTCAAGCAATGTCTTCAACGCATCCGGTGTGTGCGCGTAATCCACATAGACCGGCGCGCCCGAGCCGTGCCGACCAACCAATTGCAGTCGCCCCGGAACGCCGGATAGCTCCGCGAGCGCTTCCAGGAAGTCGGCGACGGGACGCCCTTCGGCCCGCGCGACCAGGCCCAGGGCCGCGAGCGCGTTCATTGCCTGGAAATCGCCCACAAGCGGCAAGAAAACCCGGTGCTCGGTCCCATCAAGGCGCAGCGCCAATTCCTGCCCCCGCGATGTCGGCGCCTGGTGCAGCAGGCGAAGGTCCGCCCCCTCCGACACGCCAAACCCGGTTACCGAGATGCCGCGGGCCTTGCAAACGCCGGCGATACGCTCGAACTCGGGGATATCGCGATTGAGGACCGCCGCGCCGCCCTCGACCAGGAGATCGGAGAACAGCCGCAGCTTGGCGTCGAGATAGGCGCCCATGTCGCCGTGGTAATCCAGGTGATCCTGGGAAAGATTGGTGAACGCGGCGGCGCGCGCCCGGATACCGTCCAAGCGACACTGGTCCAGACCATGGCTCGAGGCTTCCATGGCGAGATGCTCAACACCGTCATTCGCCAAATCCCGCAGGATCGCGTGCAGCGCCACCGGGTCGGGGGTGGTCAGGCCCGGGCCCGAGCGCGTTCCATCGGCGATAAGACCGAGCGTGCCGAGGCTGGCGCTCTTGGAACCCGTCGCCGCCCAGAGTTGACGGGCGAACTCGGCGACCGATGTCTTACCGTTGGTACCGGTGACCGCGACGATGAACGCCGGCTGCGCGCCATAGAATTTGGCGGCCATGCGGGCCAGACGATGACGAGGGTTGCGGTCTGGAATGCTGCAGACACCCTCGATGGAAATCGCATCATCCCCGCTCGGGGTCAGTACCGCCACCGCGCCGCGCGCCACGGCTTCCGGGATGAACCGGCGCCCGTCGGTGGCGCTGCCTGGCAGGGCCGCAAACAAAAAACCCGGGCGAACCGCCCGGCTGTCACTCGTAACACCTTGGATATCCAGGTCGAGCGCCCCCGCCGCGGCCAACTCACTCAGGGCCGGGTCACAGGCGGCGCGATCGCCGTTGATGAGCTCAGAAAGACGCAAGGCGTTTTCGACCTTTCTCTGGTGGTGATTGGATATCCAGAACTTGTCGAATTTCCGGCGACTCCTCGTCAAAAGGATGAATTCCGAGCAGCGGCGCGCTTCGGGCGATGATCCGCTTGACCGCCGGCGCGGCCACCCAGCCGCCGGTCGCGTAACCGTGGGATTCCTTGTTGCCCTTGGGCTCGTCGATCATCACCAGCACCACATAACGCGGGTCATGCATCGGGAAGGCCGAAACGAAAGAGGACAGCAACGATTTGCGGGCGTAGGAACCGCCCTTGCCCGGCTTCTCCGCCGTCCCGGTCTTGCCACCGACGAGATAGCCATCTGCCGAAGCCTTGCGTCCGGTGCCGGTCTCGACCACGAGTCGCAACAGCTTGCGCATCTCGACCGAGGTTTTGCGGGAAAGCACTTGGCGGCCCAATGCCCGGACCTCGGGGTCACGTTTGACCAGTGTTACCGGCCATTGAATGCCGCCATTCACCACCGTCGCGACACCACTGACCAGGTGCAGCGGGCTGACCGCGATACCGTGACCGAAGGCGATGGTCATGGTGCTGATCTTGCGCCACGGTTTCGGCGCCATCGGCGCCCCGCGCTCCGGCAGTTCCACCGCGACCGGCTTCAGAAAGCCCAGCTTATCCATGAAGTCGCGCTGGGCCTCGGCCCCATAATCCAGCGCCATCTTCACCGAACCGATATTGGACGAGTATTGGAAGATTTCAGGCACCGAGAGCCAACGGCGCTTGGCGTGATAGTCGTTGATCGTAAAGCGCGCGATCCGGATCGGCTTGGTCGCGTCATAACCACTGGTCATGGTCGCGGTGCCGGCCTCGAGAGCCAACGCGGTATTAAAGATCTTGAAAGTTGAGCCCATCTCATACACGCCGAGACTGGCTCGGTTGAAACGGGAGTCATCCGAGGCGACACCCGCCGCGTTGGGATCGAAATCCGGCAACGAGACCATTGCCACAACCTCGCCGGTATTGGCGTTCAGAACCACGCCGGCGCCGCCGATCCCGTTAAACGCCACCATCTGGCGCCCAACTTCCTCGCGCAGGATGTGCTGGACGCGAATATCCATGGAAAGCGCCAGCGGCTCGGCGCCGTCGCGGAGCGTGGCATCGAACTGCTTTTCAATCCCGCCCAGCCCCGTGGCGTCGGTGCCCGCGAAGCCCACGACATGACTGGCCAGGCTGCCTTGCGGGTAGACGCGGCGTTCCTCGCGTTGGAAATGCAGCCCGGGAATACCAAGCGCGTTGATTTCATACTGCTGGCGAGGCGTCAGGCCCCTTTGAATCCACACAAACCGCTTCTCGGCGCGCAGTTTGGCCGCAACCTCGACCGGGTCAAGATGCGTCAAGACCGACGTCAGGCGCCGCGCGGAGACCTCCGCGTCGATGACGTCTTTAGGGTCGGCATATAGGGACGGGACCGAAAGACTGGTCGCAAGCAACACCCCGTTGCGGTCGACAATGTCGGCGCGCCCCTTTTTAAGAGGACTCGACGCGGCCTCTCGGGCAACCGAGGGCTCGTTCAGGCCGCTCAGCACCGCGACATCGACAAGCCGAACCGCGACCAAGGTGAAGGCAATGGCGAAGAACGCCCCGGCGACCAGAAGTCTGTTACGGCCGACCTCGATCGCCTGTTTGGTCGCGCCCTCGATCCTAACGGTGGGCATGCCGGCGTCATCAACCTGACGCGGCGGCAATTGATTATGCTCAAACCCGCTCATTGCGCGACCTCCGTTTGGTCCGACGCATCGCTGAGACGAACCGGCAGGGCGTCATAGCCGCCGAGCTGGGTCGTATCGGTCGGACGCAAGTCCATGTGCCGACGGATCAGCGATTCAATGCGCACCGGTTGGTTCAGATAGCTCCATTCCGCCCGCAGGACCTGAATGGCCTCCTGACTGGCCAGAATGTCGCGATGCAGGGCGTCGAGCCGGGCCTCGCGGACCTGCACCTCGTGCTTGATCAGGAACATCGCCACCGCGAAGAGCGAGGCAAGGATTGTCCAGAGAACCATGGAGCGACGAATCATGACCGCGTCTCCTTTTCCCAAGCCGAACTTCCCCAAGCCGGGGCGGCGGTTCGCTCCGCCACGCGAAGGCGCGCGGAACGGGATCTTGGATTGGCGTCGATCTCGGCGGCACTGGGCCGGATGGGTTTGCGCGCGACCACCGCGAAGGAAGGCTCCCGACGATTTGTGGTCGGCGGCGGGGCATGGCGCGAGACGCCGGCCTCGCGACCTTGGCGGGCGCGCAGGAACTCCTTGACCCGGCGATCCTCGAGAGAGTGAAACGAGATCACCGCGAGCCGCCCGCCCGGCGCCAGTAGGCGCTCGGCTGATTCCAGCCCGCGGTCAAGCTCGCCGAGCTCATCATTCACATGGATACGCAATGCCTGAAAAGTCCGGGTCGCGGGATCGATCCCGTCGCCGCGCTTTGCCCCCGGAACCACCCGACGCACGATCCCGGCAAGCTGGGACGTGGTCAGGATGGCGCCATCGGTCCGTGCCAGGACAATCGCCTTGGCGATCCGGCGCGAATGCCGCTCCTCGCCATATGTATAGATAATGTCGGCAAGCTCGCCCTCGGCCATGCCATTGACCACGTCGGCGGCGCTTTCCCCGTCCCGGCCCATGCGCATGTCCAAGGGCCCGTCAAAGCGGAACGAGAAGCCACGCTCAGCCTGGTCAATCTGCGGCGAGGACACACCAAGGTCCAAAGCCACCCCGTCCACGTGATCAATGCCCTCGGCGCGGATCAGACGATCCATCTCGCCGAAGCATCCCTCGATCATGGTCAAGCGGTCACCATGTAGCTCGCGCAGCTTGGCGCCGCGAACAATCGCGTCCGGATCCCGGTCGATCGCATAGACGTGACAATCGGCGCGCCCCAGCATCGTGGCGGTGTGACCGCCAGCGCCGAAGGTTCCGTCGACATAACGACCGCCGGCGCGAATCTCGAGGGCGTCCACGGTCTCTCCCCCCATCACGGAGATATGGACCTGGGCGGCACCCATCAGGAACCTCCACCGTCGCGAGGAACGATCCGGAGCGTCGCCCCCTGTTCGCGCGCGCGCACCCGGTTGCGGTCACGATGCGCCTCGAAGGCCGAGGGCTCCCAAATCTGAAAGCTCTTACCCAACCCAACGAAAGTCGCGGTATCGGCAAACCCGGCATATTCCAGTAACTCGGGCGGCATAACGATGCGGCCATCGGAATCGATCGTCAGCTGTCTGGCATCCGCGAGAATGGTTTGAAGGTTCTCGGCCTCGTCGGAGAAGGCGTCGAGCGCGTCGATGGAATCGACAATCTCCTGAATCCGCTCGTCGCCACTGCCCTCGATGCAGGGATGTTTGAACGACGGATAGAGAATGATCCCCGTCGAAGCCTGGCGATCGAGCACGGCACGGAAGGGCGCGGGCACGGATACCCGACCCTTGCGATCTATCTTGTTCGCGAATGTGGACAGAAAAACCGCCACCTCGACCTCCGCTCGCGCATCCACGAAATCCCTTCGCGAACGCCACCTAAACCACCCGTCCCACCTTCATTTCGTTAGCGATTTCAATGAACTACCGCTTGAACGCGCTGAACGAACACGAATTGGGACGCCATACTCCAACCATGGAACTTTATGGAGAGTACATGGGACCATATGGGTAATCAATGGGAATTTGTGTGTTTTCTTGGGTTCTAGCGGGTTTCAGACGACTGAAGAATGCTTCCGCGTGACGTCGGTAAGGTTAGACCTTCGATTTTCTTCACGAATACTGTTCATGATATGTTCTCATTTCCGAGAACACTCGAACGGCGCTGGACGCCCCTTCCCCGCCATCCGAGGAGAGACTCCGCGTTAATCTCCGATGAATGGAGTATCGACCAAGAGCTGGCCGCTCGGGTTAGAGCGCGGTCAGTTCCGCCTCTAGCGCGGCGCGGACCGGGGCCGGCATGGTCGCCGACTTTCGGGTGTTCGGGTCGAAGAACACCTCGACCACGTCCTGAAAGCCGTGGGTCTCGCCGGTTTCGACGTTTTTGATGTGCTGGCGAAAGGTCACGCTCTTGGAGCCACATCGCGCGACACCGCCCTCCACGACATAGAGATCGGCGGATTTGATCTCTTTCCGAAAATGGGTCGTCGTGCT
>JADHLJ010000235.1 GCA_016780745.1 Alphaproteobacteria bacterium
CGGCCACCAGGGTCTGGAGCCCATCGACTCGGAACCGCAGGTTGAGCCCGTCCGGATGAAACTCGACCCGCTCAACCAGGAGCCGCAGCACCCTCGCCTGCTCGCCGGGAAACAACTCGTCCCATAATTGATCAAGATCACGCAGCGCCTCGCGGACCTCGGCTTCGGTGAGCCCACCATCGGTTTCGCGGCCAGCCCGCCAGGTCGCGACGACGACCTCCGGCGCGCACAGCAAGCCGCGCACCTGATCGATCACCGCCGCCTCGATCTCGGCGGCGGCGACCCGACGGATAACGCCATCGGCGGTCTCCGCCTTCAGCAGCTTGGCGGCGACATAATACCGGTACAGCCGATCACCTTTGCGGGTGTGCACCGGTGTCATGGCCCGCCCATCGGCGCCGAAGATCAACCCCTTCAGCAGTGCCGGGGTCTGTGCGCGCGTGTGATTGGAACGGACGCGCGGGCTTTCCTTGAGAATGGATCGGACTTTGTTCCATAGGTCCCATGTGATGATGGCCTCGTGCTGCCCCGGATAAGCCGACCCCTTGTGGACGGCCTCGCCGATATAGACCCGGTTGTTCAGCAGTCGGTAGAGATAACCCTTGTTGATCGGCTTGCCCTGCTTGGTGATCACGCGCTCGTCCGCCAGGGCGCGGGCCAAGATTGTCGCCCTGGCTGGTCGCCAAGGTGCCGAACATGATCGGTCGCCCGGATCCCACCGCCACCTTGCGCAGCTCTTCCATGAAGGCGCGCTGGGCCGCCCCGCCGGAAACATCGGGCCCGATTTGGAAGATGCCGGCGTTAAGTTCCGCCATGGCGTCGACCAGGACCTGAATTTCATGCCAATTGCCGATCCGGCTGGCGACCGGTCCGCCATCCGGGCGGATATGGGTGCTGGCCCGGGAGGTCGACAGACCCATGGCGCCGGCCTTAAGTGCCTCGCGCACGGCATCGGCCATGGCGCCAAGATCATCCTGGGTGGCTTCCCGGTCCAGCGCCCGCTCGCCCATCGTATACATGCGCAGCGCCGAGTGACCGATATAGGAGGCGTAATTGATGCCTTTCGGCAGCGCCTCGACATTGGCCAGATATTCCGGAAACGTCTCCCAGTTCCAGTTGATGCCCTCCAGCATCGCCTCGGTCGGGATGTCCTCCACCGCTTCCAGGCATTTCGCGAACCAGTCCCGCGCTTCGGGCTTGCAGGGAGCGAGCGCGAAGCCGCAATTGCCCATGACGACGCTGGTCACTCCATGCCAGCACGAACAGGTGCCGAGCGGATCTCAGGCGACCTGCGCGTCCATGTGGGTGTGACCATCGATGAAGCCCGGAGCGACGATCATCCCATCGGCGTCGACGGTCTCCTGGGCCGGCGCTCTGATGCGTCCGATCTCGGTGATCTTGCCATCCTTGACGCCGACATGCGCCCTGAAGCGGGGCATGCCGGATCCATCGACGACGGTACCGTTCTTGATCAGCAGGTCAAAAGCCATGATCCACCCTCCGCGATGATCGCGCGATTCCGCGAAGATGCTATGCCTGTCGGGGACGGGCGGCAATCAACGGGTGGATGAATCCGAGCCCGAGGCCGGCGGTGCCGCCGGCGCGGCGGCGTTACGCACAGTTGGGATCGTCCTCCGCCCAGCGTTGAAAGGCCGTGGGCGGGTTGGCCGCGAGATGGTCACGGGTTTGCCGCCAGGCCGCGGCCCATTCCGCTGGGTCCGTCATTTCGCTCTCCGGCTCGGCGCGACTGCGCGCGACAAACCCCGGAAACCAGCCCCGCCCGGTAGGGTGCGACGGTGGATTGTAGCGGAGGTCGAGACTCCACCGGATCCCGTCTCTTTTGTTCGGTAGCGAGGCGTGCATCGTATATTTGGAAAGAAACAGCACATCGCCCGGCGCGGTTTCGATCGCAACGCGATCCTTCCCCACCAGGCGTTCCGGAATTGCCTGGCGGCTGTAGTTGGCGCGCTTGTCGTGACAGTGAAGAGCCAGCCCGTTCCGGTGACTTCCCGGCGCCACCAGCAGACAGCCATTTTTCTGGTTGGCCTCGGTCACCGAGATCCAAACCGTCAGTATCCGAGACGCGTCCGCGTCGGCCGTCCCGGTGCCGGCGTCCTGGTGCCATACCGTGGTGTCGATCTCGCTTAATATGCTGGTCGTTCGCGCCAGATGCTTGGCGGGCGGCTTGATTCTCACGTGTTGGGTGGGGTTCGAATAGATTTCCGGACCGATAAAGCGTTCGACCGCGTCCAATAGCCTGGGATGTCGAAGCAACGCGAAAACCGCCGGCCCGCAATGCATGGGGGTGGCGCGGGAGATACCCTTTTGCGGCAGGGTGATATCCAGGTACTTGTTCAGCGCGCCATCGCTTTCCTCAAGGACCCGCGAGACCCTCTCGCCAAACGGAAGACCGGTATGGGAGTGTTGAACCGCGCCGCGCGTCACCAGATCGGCGACCGCGTCGTCGAGGACGGTTTGATATTCCTCCACCAAGGGGCCGAGATCCCTATCCGGGTCGAGCAGGCCACGCACGAGCAGATATCCCTGATCATCGAATTGCCCGAGTTCCGCGTCGGTGATCTGGGTCATGCCCGCTTCCCCCTCCCGCCGGGATTATCCAAGCGAGATCCCTCGCCGGGGCTGAGCGTGCCGAAAAACCGCCGCGCTGACAAGCAAGTGGCGCTTGGCGATGTGGCGGTTGCTGTTATCGTGGCATGGAGCGACAGGCGGGCGAAGATTGGGCGGGAGATGGGGAATTCGGTAACAGTCCCCCGATTTTGCCCCGACCGCTCAAATCGATGCCAAACGGTCCGAAAATCCACCGCACGAAGCCGCCAGCACGGTCAACTCATGCCGCAAGGGCTCGAAATCGGCGTTCTTCGAGGTTTCCATTTTCCTTGAACCTCCGTTCGGCGCTACGGCGCTAGGATCTCATGGGCCGCCCGACAACTGGTTTTTTTTCCATGCGGTCGAAGTTGCTTCAATAATATCGCGTTATGTTTATCAATCGACCCGTAATTTCGATACATTTTTGCAATAGGGCCATACAAAAATTTTAGAATGCACGCGTCCATCTCTCCTATATGATCAAAACTGCTAAATCTACTCACCTCGCTATACGGAACCCCTCGCACATCATTAATAAACCCCAATACGTGCAATATCTCTTCGTAAATACATGATTTTCGTATTTTCGATTTTTCTCTGAATGTCAAAATAATATTTGCTCTCCGAAATTCTTTTGACGCATCCGACCAGAAATTGGCATAACACCGGGATTTCCGTACATCTTCTGGGTTGAAGGCCAACTTTTGCAGAACGTCCCAATACGCATCCTTCTCGACTATGAATATGTTAATGCCAAATATCAGCGGTGACGTATTCTTGAGAACGAACTGACCATTATGAAAAAAATTCCGAGAACTAGACGCCACCTCAACAACGCGAAGGAATATCGTTCCCCATAAATCCCCATTTATGTTATCAATTGACCGCCGCACACGCTCGATCGATGACGACTCAGAAAGCGAAATAATTTTCACCGGTATCGGCGAACTTTTCCAAACAGCTGGAACATACTCGGGCGACCTCTTTCCGCCATTCTTGTGTTCGAGTGCGATTTTCTTGATTCCCTCAAACAGTTCTTTGTTCGTAAATCTTGCCGTAGGGTCGCCTTCGTCGGCAAAAGCGAAAGCCATATCGTGTAAAAAACACATCAAAAAAGCAACAATGAGATGGAAAAGACAACCCTTGTTTCTATGCTTCAACATTCGTTCCAAGTGGCCGCTCCTTGTATTGGAATTTTCTCTCTTTGTCTTTTGGGATTTTTTGCATCCGCCCGTGCGTACATTTTCTCTCACATTGGCAACGCATCGTATGTTTGACCGCATTACTTGGCATTCTTATCGGACAAATATCCCGCGATGACTCTGTCACACGAAAACAATATGGGGGAGTCCGGGGGCAGTTACCGAACTTTCCTTTGCCATATGATAAATCGGACATTAGCGTTGGCGATAGCTCGGTAACTGTCCCCGGACCCGCCCCCGGACCCGCGCCCCTGATAACGAACTCATCACCGTTATCGTCCTGAGTTGACGGTAATTCGGGGACAGTTATCCAATGAGCGATCTCAAGCCAACCCCACGACATAGTCCGAGCGGCAACCTCGTGATGCGGAAGATTGGGGACAGTCACCGAATTAAGGCTGTCATCTCTGCCCGCCACGTTTGACGGGAGTTCGCTTACTGTCCCCGGGATGCCTCGGTCACCAATCTCCGTCCCGGACGCCCGTGGAAACCACGGTGGAGCCTGTCAGGGCACGGCCCTTTCCGCCACCACCGCGGTCAAATTCATCGTGAGAAGCGCGTCGGGTTTTGGAAGGTCGATCACGGCTATCGCGGTTCGCGCCGGTCGCCGGTCTCCCATCTTGCTCGTGTAGGCGGCATTCATCGCGCCGAAATCATCCATGTCCTTGAGGAAGACGTTGACGTGAATGACATGCCCGAGGTCGGAGCCAACCGATGCGAGCATGAGCTCGAAAGCCTCGAGAATTTGACGCGTCTGAGACGCGATATCCGGCCCGACGAGACGCCCGGTGGCGGGGTCGACACCGGCGACGGCTCCGATCGTTATGAAATCGCCGACCTTGGCGATGTGGCTATAGGGCCCGATTGGCGCCATTGTGTTCGGAGGCGTGGAATACTCGACTTTGCCAGGCATCACGATCCCTCCTGAGTGTCCATCGATCCTTGACGATCGAATTCGGGGCTGTATTCCCGTTTCATCGCTTGTCGTTCGTTTCCGAAGCCTTCCACCAAAGCAAGGATGCGCCGGTGTCTACCACGCCTTCCAATCACCGCCCCCGGCGCCGCTTCCCACTCCGACCCTGCTTTGACGGTGGCCGTCCACTCGGCGGCTGCACCGGTGCCTTGATCCTCACCACCGCGCCCTTGGGCAAGGGCTTTCCCTCCACCGTCATGCCGAGATCGGCGGCCTCCAATCGCTTGATTTCGTCCCGCAGTCTCGCGGCTTCCTCGAATTCGAGGTCGGCGGCGGCGGTGCGCATGCGGCCCTCTAGTTCGGTGATGATTTCCTTGATGTCCTTGCCGACAAAGGCGCCGTCATCCTCGCCGGTGTCGACGGTGACGTGGTCGCCGCGCTCGTAGACGCTTTCCAGGATATCGCCGATCGACTTGCGCACGCTTTCCGGCGTGATGCCGTTGGCCTCGTTATAGGCGGTCTGGCGCTCGCGGCGGCGGTTGGTCTCGTCGATGGCGTATTGCAGGCTTTCGGTCATCGTGTCGGCGTAAAGCAAGACGCGGCCATCGAGGTTGCGGGCCGCCCGGCCGATGGTCTGAACCAGCGAGGTTTTCGAGCGCAAGAACCCTTCCTTGTCGGCATCCAGGATCGCCACCAGCGCGCATTCCGGAATGTCGAGCCCCTCGCGCAACAGGTTGATGCCGATCAGCGCGTCGAAAACACCCAGGCGCAGGTCGCGGATGATCTCGATCCGCTCCAGGGTGTCGACATCGGAATGCAGGTAACGCGCCTTGATCCCGGCCTCGGACATGTACTCGGCCAACGCCTCGGCCATGCGCTTGGTGAGCGTGGTGATCAGCACCCGCTGGCCCTTGGCGGCGCAGTCCAGGCATTCGGCGATCACGTCGTCGACCTGGCTTTCGGTCGGGCGGATGATGCAGATCGGGTCGATCAGGCCGGTGGGCCGCACCACCTGTTCGGTGAAGACACCGCCGGTGCGCTCCAACTCCCAGGGGCCGGGGGTGGCCGAGACGAAGACCGTCTGCGGGCGCATATCCTCCCACTCCTCGAATTTGAGGGGGCGGTTATCCATGCAGGAGGGCAGGCGAAAGCCGAATTCCGACAGCGTGGTCTTGCGCGCGAAGTCGCCCTTATACATGGCGCCGAGCTGGGGAACCGTCACATGGCTCTCATCGACGATCAGCAGGGCGTTGTCGGGCAGATACTCGAACAGGGTCGGCGGCGGATCTCCCGCGGCCCGGCCCGAAAGATAGCGGGAATAGTTCTCAATCCCCGCGCAGGAGCCGGTGGCCTCCATCATCTCCATGTCGAAAGTGGTGCGCTGCTCCAGCCGCTGAGCCTCCAGCAGCTTGCCGTGCTCGTGCAGATAGGCGAGACGCTCCTTCAGCTCCACCTTGATCTGCTTGACCGCCTGGGTGAGCGTCGGTTTCGGCGTGACATAGTGAGAGTTGGCGAAGACCCGGACCTGGTCCAATTCGGCGGTTTTCTGACCGGTTAGCGGGTCGAACTCGTGCACCGCCTCCAGCTCGTCGCCGAAGAAGGAGAGCCGCCAGGCGCGATCCTCCAAATGGGCCGGAAAGATCTCCAGGCTGTCGCCGCGCACCCGAAAGGTGCCGCGCTGAAAGGCGGTGTCGTTGCGCCGGTATTGCAGCTCGATCAGGCGGCGCATCAGATTCTGGACGTCCATGGTCTTGCCGACCTTCAGGACCACCGTCATCTTGCCATAGGTCTCGACCGCGCCGATGCCGTAGATGCAGGAGACCGAGGCGACGATGATCACGTCCTCGCGCTCCAGCAGGGCCCGTGTGGCGGCGTGGCGCATCCGGTCGATCTGCTCGTTGATCGAGGCTTCCTTCTCCACATAGGTGTCGGTGCGCGGCACATAGGCCTCGGGCTGGTAATAGTCGTAATAGGAGACGAAATACTCCACCGCGTTATTCGGGAAGAAGCTTTTCATCTCGCCATAGAGCTGGGCCGCCAGGGTCTTGTTCGGGGCCAGCACCAGGGCCGGGCGGCCGACCTGTTCGATCACATGGGCCATGGTGAAGGTCTTGCCCGAGCCGGTAACCCCGAGCAGCACCTGGTCCCATTCCTTGTCGTTCAGGCCGTGGGTCAGCTCGGTGATCGCCTGGGGCTGATCACCGGCGGGTTTGTACTCGGAGACGACGGTCAGCGGATTGCTGGCATCCTGGGCGGCAACGTCGGATTTCAGATCCGGCGCCTCGGACCCGACCAGTTTGGCCAGATTCCGCTCCTGCCGCCGCGCCTGCATCTCGGCGGAGGAATCCGCCCGTGTCATGGTCTGTGTGCTCATGGGGAGAGTTTAGGCGCGGCGGCGGAGCGGGGGAAGGGGGAGATGGGTTTGATCCTACCAGGGCAGAATCAAAACACTTTGCAATGGACAAAATGTATTGACTGTTAGATATTAAACATAACAACTACAATCGCCGAATATCCTAGAAATATCATCCAAAATATTTTGAATTTAACTTCAAAAAAACATAAGGTAGCTAGTATCATGAGCACGACGCCTGGAGAATTGACCAGGGTTATAACGACGAATGCCACCCACAATGGAGTATTTGGACTATCAGTGGACATAACGCCTAATAACAGCGAAAGCGGTCCAGTGAAGAAAAATGAAACGAGTGCTATTCCGGACAATATAAATCCTAAAATCGGTTTGAGTTTATCAATTCCGTCATTTTGCACGATTGGCTCCGTCATGAATTATTTTTAATAATAAATTGTCTAATATTCCCTCGTCGAGAGGGCAGTAAAGCAAAATCACTTTTCCATGTTTCTGCCGCTGGCTTTTATGACGTGCACGTGACGATCATTAATTCTAAATCAAATTCGCGTTTTTTCAATCGTCCCTTTGGAATCTGGAACTCAAACACTGTGCACCGAAAGACCCGGCGTTCGCCGTCGCGACTACATGGGAAACAACAAAGGTCTTAAACCCGGATTTCCCAGGTGGACCGTTCATTTAGCGCCAGCGCTGCGCGATTGTGGTATAAATATCAGTATGTTGAGTTGGTCGGAGGGCGGGTCCAATGCGGAACCCAGAGGGTGAAGCCAATATGCCGCCTTAGCG